>CALVUG010000004.1 GCA_944363535.1 uncultured Bacilli bacterium | reverse complement strand
TCTTTAGAAATTTGAAGCATCTCACTTTGTCTATCTTGAATTTCAATTTCTTTACCATCGAGATTAGTAATCGAAGCCGCGATAGGAAAAGCGATCGTATAGAGGATGACCCCGAAGACGATCAAGATGACGAAATCGGAAACGAACGCTAAAAAGCGCGTCAAAGTCTTCGCTTGAGTGACGTCGCTAAAGACGTTTTCTTTCTCATATTTTTCTTTCGTATTCGATACTTTTTTCTTCATAATTCTTTGCTTATTATAAAGTATTTCTTTATAGATAGGAAGTAAATCAAAAAAAGCCCTCCCGAAGGAGAGCTTACATTAAACGTAGATTATCTTAATTATTTTAAGATTTCGTTGACGGTACCAGCACCGACGGTACGACCACCTTCACGGATGGAGAATTTCGTACCTTTTTCGATAGCGACTGGGTGGATAAGTTCGACGGTTAATTCGACGTTATCACCTGGCATGACCATGTCGACACCTTGTGGAAGAGTGATGACACCGGTGATGTCAGTCGTACGGAAGTAAAATTGTGGACGGTAGTTGCTTAAGAATGCTGTGTGACGGCCACCTTCATCCTTCGTTAAGACGTAGACGCTAGCTTTGAATTTGGTATGTGGAGTAACGGTACCAGGTTTAGCAAGAACTTGGCCACGGACGACTTGATCACGGGTGATACCACGTAATAAGCAGCCGACGTTATCGCCACTCATCGCGGAATCGAGAAGTTTACGGAACATTTCGATACCGGTAACGACAGTCTTTTGGGTTGGTTTGATACCGACGATTTCGACTTCGTCATTAAGTTTTAACGTACCACGTTCGACACGGCCTGTGACGACGGTGCCACGACCAGTGATGGTGAGGACGTCTTCGATAGCAAGTAAGAAAGGCTTATCGAGGTCACGGACAGGATCAGGAATGTAGTTATCGACAGCATCCATAAGTTCGAGGATCGCTTTATCCGCACCGGGTTTTTCATCGAGTGCATCACGCGCGGAACCACGGATGACAGGTACTTCATCGCCTGGGAAGCCGTAGCTTGTAAGTAATTCACGGACATCCATTTCGACGATGTCTAATAATTCAGGATCATCCACTAAGTCGGTCTTGTTGATGAAGACGACGATGTAAGGAACACCAACTTGACGAGCAAGTAAGATGTGTTCACGAGTTTGTGGCATGACGCCATCAGTGCCAGCGACGACAAGGATTGCACCATCCATTTGAGCCGCACCGGTAATCATGTTTTTGACATAGTCAGCGTGCCCTGGGCAGTCGACGTGAGCGTAGTGACGCTTCGCGGTTTCGTATTCGATGTGCGCAGTGTTAATCGTGATACCGCGTTGTTTTTCTTCTGGGGCAGCGTCAATTTGGTCGTAACCAGTTTTCTTGGCCCCACCTTGTTTGGCTAAGACGGTCGTGATAGCCGCGGTAAGGGTGGTTTTACCGTGGTCGACGTGACCGATCGTACCAATGTTAACGTGAGTCTTATTTCTTTCAAATTTTTGTTTTGCCATTTTTGTATAGCCTCCTTGAATTCAGTTTTAAGAAACAATCCAGTTCCTAAATTGTAGCCTATTTTTCGTTTTAAAGCAATATCCTAGATATTACTTCCCACCAGTGGCTTTCTTGATGATCGCTTCAGTGACGTGACGTGGGCATTCACCATAGTGATCAAATTGCATAGTGTAGTTACCACGTCCTTGCGTGAAGGAACGTAAATCTGTGACGTAGCCAAACATTTCTGCTAGTGGTACGTCTGCTTCGACGATCTTAGCGTTACCGCGTTGAGATTCGCCTGTCATCTGACCACGACGACGAGAGATGTCGCCGATGACGTCACCGTAATATTGTTCGGGGACCGTCACTTCCACTTTCATGATCGGTTCTAAGATGACCGGTTGACATTTCTTAGCGGCTTCTTTAAGCGCCATCGATGCCGCGATTTTGTAAGCAGCTTCCGAAGAGTCGACATCGTGATAGGAACCATCGAATAAAGTCGCCTTGATGTCGATGACAGGATAGCCAGCGACTAAACCACGTTCGCACGCATCCTTTAAGCCATCGCACGTCGGCTTGATATATTCTTTCGGCACTGCGCCACCGACGACGGCGTCGACGAATTCGAAGCCTTTGCCTGGGTTAGGTTCAAAGCGAATCCAAACGTGGCCATATTGACCACGACCACCGGATTGACGAATGTATTTACCTTCGCACTCCCCACTCGCTTTGATCGTTTCTCTATAGCCCACTTGTGGGGCGCCGACGTTGACTTGGACGTTAAATTCACGGCGGAGACGATCGACGATGATGTCGAGATGTAATTCACCGACACCAGCGATGATCATTTGACCTGTTTCCGCATTGGTGTGAACTTTGAACGTCGGATCTTCTTCGGCGAGTTTTAATAAGGCGATGTTCATCTTCTCTTGATCAGCTTTCGTCTTCGGTTCCACCGCTTCTTCGATGACAGGTTCAGGGAAGACCATCTGTTCTAAGACGATGATTTTTCTTTCATCGCACAATGTGTCGCCAGTCGTCGTATTTTTAAAGCCGACGACCGCGCCGATATCACCGCTATAAAGACAAGGTACTTCTTGACGGTGGTTAGAATGCATTAGGACGAGACGTCCAACTCTTTCTTTGACTCCACGCGTCGAATTTAAGACGTAAGAACCACTGTTCATCATCCCGCTATAGATTCTTACGTAAGCAAGACGTCCGACGAATGGATCGGTCGCAATCTTGAAGGCTAGAGCCGCAAGAGGCGCGTTATCGTCCGGAGGACAACTCACTTCATTACCCTTTTCATCCGTCCCTTTTTGAGGAGCGATGTCAAGCGGGCTTGGAAGGTATTCGATGACACCATCCATGAGTAATCTAATACCTTTATCTTTGTAAGCTGAACCGCAGAAGACTGGGAAGAATTCACCGGTTAAAACAGCTTTACGGATGATCGATTTAATTTCTTCGACGCTCGGATCTTCACCCTCCAATACTTTGAGCATGAAGTCATCATCGAAGGCGGCTAAAGCCTCAATTAACTTTTGATGTAATTGTTCGACTTTATCCTTATATTCTTCAGGAATATCAATTTTTGTCGGAAGAGCGGTTATATCTTTTGAATTATATAACCAAGCTTCACGTTTGATGATATCGATGATCCCTTTGAAGTTGGATTCGATACCAATCGGGTATTGTACGGCGCAAGCATTCGCCGCAAGACGAGAGTGAAGCGTTTCGACGCACATGTCGAAATCCGCCCCAGTCGCATCTAATTTATTGACGAAGACGATACGCGGTACCCCATATTTTGAACCTTGTCTCCAGACGGTTTCCGTCTGAGGTTCGACACCATTTTTACCATCTAAGACCGTCACCGCACCATCGAGGACACGAAGCGATCTTTCCACTTCGACCGTGAAGTCGACGTGCCCAGGCGTGTCGATGATGTTGATACGATGGCCATTCCAGAAAGTCGTCGTCGCCGCGGAGGTAATAGTGATACCTCTTTCTTGCTCTTGGACCATCCAGTCCATCGTCGCTTCGCCTTCGTGGACTTCGCCAATCTTATGAATCTTACCAGTGTAGAATAAGATACGTTCGGTCGTCGTCGTCTTACCGGCATCGATGTGGGCCATGATACCGATGTTACGCGTATGTTTTAAATCGTATTCACGAGCCATAAATTACACTCCCGCGCCTTACCAACGGTAATGAGCGTAAGCTTTGTTCGCTTCAGCCATCCTCGTCGTATCTTCTCTTTTCTTGACGGAAGCACCTGTACCATTCGCGGCGTCGATAATTTCGTTCGCTAAGCGATCATCCATCGACTTCTCATTTCTTAAACGCGAATAAGAGACGAGCCATCTAAGACCTAAAGTTACTTTACGTTCGCTCGATACTTCGATTGGAACTTGATAATTCGTCGCACCGATACGTCTAGCCTTGAGTTCTACTGTCGGCATGATGTTATTGATAGCCGTCGCAAAGACGTCCATCGCTGGCTTACCAGTTTTTTCTTCCACTTTCTTAAATGCTTCGTATAAGATCGTTTGAGCCGTGCCTTTCTTACCGTCGACCATGAGACGATTGATGAGACGAGTCACAAGTTTTGAATGGTATACGGGATCTGGTAAAACATCCCTTTTAGATACGCTACCTTTTCTTGGCATAAATCATATTCTCCTTCCCATTAATTATTCTCTTTTGGTTTCTTCGTGCCATAAAGACTACGACCTTGACGACGGGCTTCGATACCAGCGCAGTCTAAGGTACCACGAATGATGTGATAACGCACACCTGGTAAATCTTTGACACGACCGCCACGAATCATGACGGTGGAGTGGTCTTGTAAGTTATGACCTTCGCCGCCGATGTAAGCGGTCACTTCGTAACCATTCGATAATCTCACACGAGCGTACTTACGCATAGCGGAGTTCGGTTTTTTCGGAGTCATGACACCGACACGAGTGCAAACCCCTCTTTTCTGCGCCGCATTTTGACTTAATTCTTTCTTCTTAAGCGAGTTCCAACGCTTATTCAATGCCGGCGCTTTGGACTTCCCGGTGACTTTGCTACGGGAATGTCTTACTAATTGATTAATTGTAGGCATATTTCTTTTCCTTTCAACCTTTCCGTTTCGTGTACACAATACCGGGTGTATCAATGACCCCTTTTAAAAAAGGTTCGCACCCTTATCGGACACGCCGATTGTTATGTTACACTAAGGTCAAAGATGTTGCAAGAGAAAATTGTCAAAATATATTTATAAATAAATAGCGATCAAAGGACGTAAAGATAGATGCTTAAAAAATGTAAGATGATGCCCGCTAAGATGAAGAAATGAAAGACGGTATGCCACCAAAGCGATTGGCGTTTCCCAACGCCGTATAAAGCCGCCCCGATGAAGAAAGAAACTCCACCGAACACTAAGAAAAGAAAACCATTTAAACCTAGGGCTTGATAAATGCCAGTAATGTTTAAGATGATTGCTCCCCCACCGACGAGATACATCACCATCGATAAAATTTCAAATTTCACCATGTTGATGCTAGAGAACGTAACGCCGATGATAAGGCAAGTGTAACTGATCGCAAAAATTAAATAACCACTCCACCATGTGTTAGGAATATTCCATAACTTTGCTTCATGTTCGATCATCCCCACCAAACAAAAAGGTGCATAACTTCCCGCTACAAGTAGATAGATCATCGCATGATCGATGATGCGCATAACTTTTTTACCTTTATTTTTCTTAAGCGCGTGATAGACGCAAGAAATGCTCATGCAGACGATGATGGAAACGCTATAAAAAATAGAAGTGATAGTTTTGACGATGTAACTCGTATCATAACTAATGGAAGGCGTATAAGGATAGACCCCATTAATCTTAAGCAAAGTTAAGATGAGGACGACGATACCAAAAAGCGCCCCAAGACCGTGACTAATCGAGTTCCAGAGTTCTTGGGCTAGTGAATAATTTGCGTGTTCAAGTTTGGCTAATTTCATGCCTTAAACTTTATAAGTTTTTTTATCGAGATACAAGCAAAATAATATTTTATTTTGTCATTATTTTTATCGTCGCGTCAAAATTATTGATGTCTTCGATAGAAATTGTAAAATTAAGAGCACTTCCATCGTAAAATGTAAAATCTTCGTAAGTCGAAATACCGAAGTCATCACCTTCGATAAATAAGGATGAATTATCGAATGTTCCCCCACCATTTAAGAAACGATTCGATTCGTTATGTTCTAAAAGAAGGTAGAACGGATGCGAAGAAGAATTGTTATCGTACATCAAATCGAGCCAATAAGCATTATCGCTTGGAACGTAAGAATCATCTAAAGCGTGTAATAAATTCATCGAACCCGCACCGGTGACGTGAAAGTAAGCTAAAGAAGCATCGACATGATAAATTTTAATGCCAGGAAGTCTAGGCATAGAAGCCGTTTCAATTTGACCATTTGGAGTAGCAAAAGATATGTAAGAAGAAGGATAATTAAATCCCGTCGGAGCGTAATATTCAATTAACAAATATTCATCGAACATCGAACCATTCCAACCACGTGGATGAGGAATTAAGATGACGTCTCCACTTTGCGTTAATGGTCTAATTTTCATCGTCGCATTCCCGGTGACGACGTAAGGTCTCGTCCAATTTAATAAAATCTTCGTAAGCGCACTATGATCACCAATGGAGTAATCCATCATCTCAAGTCGACCAGTCGGAGTCGTTTTTCCATCATTCGTATTGTAATAATCAGGTAAACCAAAAAGGTGACCAGTTTCGTGGACGAGCACGTGCGTGTCAGTGTAACCGATATTTTCATTTAATTGGAAGTAACTAGTCCAAGAAAAATTTCCTATCAAATCCCCGCTATTTTGGAAAGTCGTAAAAGCCCAGAAGATAGAATCATCATCTTCTTCAGGATTTATCACATCCGCTGAATAAATTAAATATAAAGCATCGACTCTTCCATCGTTATTTTGATCAAAGTAGGCTTTATCTTGTGGAAATTCTTCAAAATAATCTTCCACTGCTTCTTTAGCGATATTATACGTTTCCGCTCGCGAAGAACTTTTTAATTGTTCGTAAGTTTTACTTGGAGTGAAAGGATCCGCTACTTTACCCGTCAAAGAAAACTTACCATAACTCGTTCGATTATAAAAACTTGCGACGCTTTCCCAACTCGTCGCTTCGCTCTTCCCAAAGAAAGCATTTTGTAAGTTCGTTTTCACTTTGGCATTGCTAAGACCAGACTGAGAAAAAGTCACATCTTTAAAATTGATAGGAATGACTAACATCGTCCGCGATTGATCGCTTTCGTTCGTGCTAATTAAAGATGTTCTCCAATAAGCGCTTGTGCGCGTAGTGAACATTTCATCGTAAGTCGTAATTTCTTTCCAAGAATTAGAATAGCAATCGTAATATGGTAAAGAACTATAACTCGCTGGTTTATAGTAACCTTCTCCCCTTACTTCTTCGTAATTATCTTCATCAAAATATAGACGAACGTAAGGGACGAATCTTTCCAAACCTAAAACGTGACAACCACTCGAAGCGATGAATAGAATTGATAGAGAAAGGAAACCAAGACGAGAATATTTCATATTTAATTAAGCATTAAAAGTCGTTTGAGCAGCTGAATTGGCATTCCAATCTAAACTCCAATTTTCGCTCACGGCTTCTTCGCAATTAAAACTAAGCGTGACATTAGAAGTTAAACCGCTAAAAGCATAACTTCCAACGTAGTTAGGTGAAGCAAATGCTAAAGAAGTTAGCGCACTTAAATTAGCGAAAGCGTAAGCCCCGATCGTATCGATATCTATCGCACTTGCATCTAACGAAGTAAGACTAGAACCATAGAAAGCATATTCTTCAATAACTTTTAACGTTGTAGGAAGTTGAACTTCTTTAATAGCGCTACCTACGAAACAAGAAGAAGGAATTTCTTCGATGGTGAGCATACTTAAATCCACTTCTTCTAATGAAGAACCATAGAATGCATATTCTTCGATTTGGCTAATACTAGATGATAACGAAGTTAAATCTAAACTTGTCTTACCAGCTGGAACAGCGATGAGAGAAGTTAAATCTTTGTTATATAGGATGCCATCTACGACAGCGAAATGAGCGTTATTTTCATCGATGCTAAAAGCTTCTAAAGAATTTAAGTTTAAGAAAGCAGTCGAAGCAATATCCATCAAACTAGCGTTTAATGTCACTACGCTTAACGCATCGTTATTAGCGAAAGCGTAATCACCAATTGAACCTAACGCTGTAGGTAAGATGGCGCTACTTAAGGAATTACAATTGTAGAAAGCATAAGCGCCAATCGTTTGAATGTTAGGAGCAAAATTAATTTGCGTTAAGCTCGTACAATTATAAAAACTACGCGCTCCGACACTCACTAAAGTTGTATTGGTGTTAAATCCAATAAGATTAGTTAAAGATGAACAATTGTAGAAAGCGGCTTCACCAATCTCGATAATCGCATCGCTAAAAGTAAAGCTCGTTAACGAAGTACAACCAGAGAAAGCATTCGCTGGAATGGATGTGTAATATAAACCAGCCTCCATATTAACCACGAACGGATAAACAAATTCTTCTAAAGAAGTACAGTTAAGGAACGCTCCATCACCGATGGTAATAGAAGAATTAGGAGCGAAAGTAACTTCGTTTAAAGAAGCACAATTTGCAAAAGCATTCATCTCGATGTTAAGTAAGGAAGCAGGTAAAGAAATCGATTCGATAGAAGAACCGGTAAAGGCATCGCTCATGATGTCGATGACCCCTTCTTCTACCGTCACATGCTTAACAGCGGAATTGCCTTCTAGACAGAACGTTTCAATGATGGTGACAGGATGTAGACCGTTCGTACCATCATCATATTCACCTTCGATCGTAATCGATTCTTCATCTCCACCATAAGCGGTGAAGGAATACGTTTGCGTATCCGCATTGTAAGTATAATTGAATTCGCTACCGGTGATATCTTCAGGTTCTGAATCACAACCACTGAGTAGAGCGATGCTAAGTAATGGAACTAAGATTAGAGTTTTTGCTTTCATAATTTTCACCTACCGACGTAATAATAATATAATATACACTTGGTTTTAATTATCAATTAAATTTTAAAAAGCGCTCACAAAAAGAAGAGTTAATAAAACTTTAAAGTTCATAAATTTAAAAGAACTATTCTTCTTCTTTTTCCACCTTTTGACAGATGATTTTCTTCACTGTATGATGTTTACCTAAAGCAAGAACTTTCATCTTCACATCTTGGAACATCACTTCATCTCCCTTATTTGCAAACTTATCATCTAAAAGTTCGATGATGAAGCCACCTATAGTGACGTATTCCGTATCAAGTTCTTCGTAATCTATATCAAATAATGTACAGAAATCTTCTAAATTCATCCCTCCATCGACGATGTAACTACCATCGTTTCTTTCGATGTAAGGTTCATCTTTATCATCCGTTTCATCCCAAATTTCGCCAACTATTTCTTCGACGATATCTTCCCTCGTAATTAGACCTTCCGTACCGCCATATTCATCTAGGATGATAGCGATATGTTCGTGTTCTTTTTTAAAATAATTTAAAACGTCATTAATTTCTGTCGTACGTGGGAAAAATTGAATATGTTCGATGACGTCACTTATATCGTTCGTTCGACCTTCTAATTTCAAACGAATCAAAGCTTTCGAACGAACGTAACCGATGATGTTATCGATCGTTTCATCGTAGACGGGAATTCTTGAATAATTGAAAGTTTTAGGACTCGCTAAGATGTCATCTAAACTATCGTTTTTATCGATAGCGTAAATTTTCGCTCTCGGGGTCATAATTTCGTAAGTTTCAGTCGAAGCATAATCGACCGTCCCTCTTAGAAGTTCAGCTTTATCTTCATCGATTAAACCTTCTTCTTCCCCTTCATCGATCATCTCGTGTAATTCATCATCGCTAATCTTGATGTCTTTGACGTTTTTGGTGATAGGATAAGTAACCAAACTTCCAAAGCCACCCACTAAGAAGGTGATAGGAATCGTCACGTAATAACAAATCGTGATGAGCGCACTATAGAAATTCGCGAACTTATAGTTATAAATTTTACCGATCGACTTAGCGATAATTTCCCCTACTGTAATTTTCAACACCAAGACAATCAAAGAAGCAACGAGACCAAAAGTATCAGTGATGGCGGGATCATAAATCCCCATAAATTCCGTCGCTAATAAGACGCCACACATCGTCGCAATCGTATCTAAAGCCGCGTTGATCGTATCGTTAAAAAGCAAGATAGTGGAAATTGTCTTATCGTAATTTCTCGTCAATTTTTCCGCTCTTCTTAAATTGTTAGAAGGATGAGAATTAAGCCTTCTTAAAATGCGGTCATGCGAGACGCTACCGTAAGCCATATCCGCACTCGAGTAGATGAAAGATAAGAAAAGTAAGACGAAGATCAAAGCGATGTAAACCCAAAAGATAGCCATAGTCTTACTTCACTCCTTTCTTCATCTGATAGATCGATTCGAGATGTGAAGTTTCGCCGACTAATTCATCTAAGATGTCTTCCATCGTTACCATACCGAGTAGTGTACCTTGTTCATCCTTGACTAAACCGATATGTAATCTTTCTTCATTTAACTTATCAAAAATTTCATTGACCTTCGCATCTTTAGAAAAGTAAATAGGCGGTAATAAAATGGAACGGATATCGAGATGTGGGTCTTCGTTATATTCTTTAAAATATGTGTTCACGCTTAGGATACCGATGATGTTATCTTTATCTTCATCGTAGATGGGGAAACGAGAAAATTTCGAAGACATGATGAGACTATTAAGCGTCGTATTAGTTAAATCATTAATGTCAAAAGAAACGATTTTTTCTTTCGGCGTCAACACTTGTTCCACTTTAATTTGATCGAAGATGAAAGCTCTATCAAACATCTTCATCTCTTCAGGCTTAAATAATTGTTCTTCTTCGTTATTGACGTTTTCATCCGTCACCGCTTCATCCGCTTTTTCGATAAAATCTTCTTTCGTTAACACATTATCGTCTTTAATCTTAAACATCTTATGGACGAGCTTTAAGATACCTTTAAATAAGATGATGACTGGGAAAAGGATGATAGAAAAAATGAAATCAGGCCAGGCTAAAATATAAACCATCTTATTAGGGATCACCTTCGATAAAATTTTTGGACAAGTATCAGCGATGATGTAGACCGCAAAAGCGACGACGACCGTAGAAAGGACAACTTCGACAGAATCCCCCCACCCATTCACGTTACAAATGTTATAGAACAAAATCGCCGAGATAGTAGAAATTAAGGTTTGAACGATATTGTTACCAACGAGGACGCTCACTAAGGTCGATTCAAATTTTTTGGTGAGACGAACGATAATTTTTGGCGTAATTTTTCCTTCGTCCGCTAAAACCTTAAAGTGATATTTATTACAATTTGAAAAAGCGTTTTCAGAAGCTGAAAATAAAGCGGAAAACACTAAAAGGATGGCAATTAAAAGCCAAGAAGCCCAAAAGGGCATACCGAAAGCGCCTAGCAATTCATTGCTACTCAGTGGATCGGTAGTGCTATCGGAAACTAAACTTAACAAATTCATAGCGGGCTTAATTATATAGAATAGATAAATTTATTGTCAAGATATGGACTAACTTCATCCTAATCTTTCACTTAGTGAAAAATTAGATAAAAAAAGCCCTAGACTTAAATCTAGAGCTTCTTAAACAAATTTTCGATGAATGAATTATTATTCAGCGTAAGCGAAGGTGATGGAAGCGACACCATTTTCGATCGAATCGATCGTGAAGGTCCAACCGAATTCATCACCGCTATTCATCGTGAAGTCTTGGAACGTTCTCACACCGAAACTATCGCCAGCTTGGAATAAGGTATCATTAGTCGCGTGTTGACCATATTCGAACGAATTTTGACCACTGGATTCAAGTAAGTGAATAAGTTTGAATTCAGGATCAGCCGCACTTCTTGAAGCCGTATTACTAGCGACGATTTGCGTACGTTGACGGTCGCCCATCGATAAGGCCGTCGTATAACGCGTAAAGACGTAACTACTTGAAGCATCATTATATGAGAAGAGACCAAATCTTGAATCGATGTGATAAACTTTGACACCTACTTCCGTGTAAAGAAGAGGATAGATACCGTTTAACGATTCAGTAGAATCGAGGGCGTTTAATCCATCTGGTGTATAAAGTTCGAGTAAGATATATTCATCAAGCGGGGTGTTACGATATTCTTGACCACGCGCTTTCACCAAGATTGCGACGCCATCTTTACCACTTTGCATCGAATTTAAGGTGTAAGTGCCTGGTTCATCGACGACCGTTGGACTAATCCATTGTGAAAGCATCTTAGAATAGGCATTATGATCACCTAAGTTATGATCCATCATATCGAGCCAACCAGCAGCGTACCAGTCCCCATTATCGTAAGTATAATAATCTTCGTATGCGCATAATGCGTGACCGTGTTCGTGGATGATAGTGTGCGTATCTAATCTTACGTCATCACTTGCGATAATTCGACTTAACTCAGCAGCTTCAGCGGGATTATTCCAAGATAGACCTGTGAAATTATGATTATCATCATAATAACCTTCATAATAGATTTGATCCCAGCTCATCCAAACGAAACGATATCTTTGGGGTGCGTATTTACTTGGTAAGCCATCGTATTCGACGTCCGCACCAGTATCAAGCCAAGGAGCTTGATAGAAATCGCTATGGGTGAAAGCCCAGAATGTTTCTTGGTAAGCTGCAGAAAGATTTGAACCCATATTGGGATAAGAGTGACAAGAATAAATCATCGAGATACAATCGATGAAACCATCGTGGTTCTTATCGTATTTCATCGCCCATTCGTAACCTTCTTCGGTGATGTAACCATAATCGGTAATACCAGTTTTTTGACGGTAGAAGTCACGTAAAATTCTAAATGGGGCGGAACCACTTTGACCATTGTTATAATCATCTTCGAAGATTTGAGCGAGTTCATCGACCGTCAAGCCACAGTTCCACCAGGAATCGTTAACTTCACCGGTGATGTGCATTTGACCATAACTTGATTTTTCATAATATGAAGCAAGCGATTCAGTAAGAGCGGGATTCGTTTCAGGATCGCCAAAGAAGGCTTCTTCAATTTGCTGAATTTGATATTCAGCACCACCAGGAAGTTCGCTCGCCGGTGCATCGACGAATTCGACTGGTAAGACGAACACTGCCACTTCACCAATCGTCGCTGGATCACCCGAGATGTAGGTCGTAGAATAAGTTTCAAGACCATCCGCGTTGATGTAAAAATCTTTCGAGGAAATATAATTACTAGCGATGTTTAAATCGTTGTAAGTGATACCATCGTCATCAGGCGGATCGACAGGATCAGTGTCACAAGCGACAAGTAACATCGCCGTTAGCGATAAAGCAAGAGCCGCATAACGTAATTTTGCCATATGTTTTTCTCCTTTCAAATTCTTAAATTTGACTTATATCTATTTAGATATGCCATTTATTATATTCATGAGATAAAAAGTGTCAAATAAAATATCTAAAGAAATGTTAAATTAATTAAAAAGCCTACAAAATGTAGGCTTAGTAAGTAATATTTAAAGTGTAAATTAAGCGATTTTAATCTTTACGATCATGCGCTTCAATGTATTGCGCCTTCACTTCATCCATACGTTTTAAAACGTCGAAATCTTTAAGTAAGGCCGCTTCTTGTTCACGGTTTAATAAACCTCTTCCAGCCGGAATAAGTTTACCGGTGATGACGTTTTCTTTTAGCCCGTGGAGGCTATCAGTTTTCGCCTTGATAGCGGCATCAGTTAAGACACGTGTCGTCTCTTGGAAGGAAGCCGCAGATAAGAAGGAATCAGTTTGTAAGGCCGCTTCGGTGATACGTAAGATTAAAGGTGAAGCCATGGCAGGACGTTTACCTTCTTTCATCACGCGTTCATTCTCGCGGGTGAAATCTTCGACGGAAACACGCATGCCGGGAAGCATGTAAGTATCCCCACCTTCGATGACCGCCACTTTACGTAACATTTGACGGACGATGACTTCGATATGTTTATCGGAAATACCGATACCTTGCGCACGATAGACTTTCTGTACTTCTTTGATGAGGTAATTTTCAACTGAGACTACCCCAGCGCATTCGAGTAATTCTTTCGGTGAAATGGCCCCTTCAGTAATCTTACCACCGGCTTTGACAAAGTCGCCATTTTTGACACGTAGACGTGCACCGAAAGGAATATCGTAAGTTTTCGATTCCTTATCGTTAGTGACGATAGCGTGCGTATCTTTATCTTTAAGTTCCACCGTTCCGCTAATTTCGGAGATGAGAGCTTTACCTTTCGGATTACGCGCTTCGAATAGTTCTTGGACACGGGGTAAACCTTGCGTGATATCGCTACCGGCAACGCCACCTTCGTGGAATGTACGCATCGTTAATTGCGTACCAGGTTCACCGATCGATTGAGCGGCCATAGTGCCGACAGCTTCACCGACTTCGACGACTTTACCAGTCGCTAAGTTGAGGCCGTAACAATGTACGCACACACCATTTTTGGTCTCGCAACCAAATAAGGAACGAATTTCTACTTCCTTAATGCCAGCTTTGACGACTCTATCCGCCATATCTTCTTCGATTAAGGTATTAGGTGGAACGATGACTTCGCCGGTCGTAGGATCAACGATCGCACGTAAGGAGAATCTTCCCACTAGACGGTCCTTTAAAGGAACGATGATATTTTGACGTGACGTATCCATGATATCTTTGACGATGTAACCATGGTCCGTACCGCAATCTTCTTCACGTACGATGACGTCTTGTGAGACGTCGACGAGACGACGAGTAAGATAACCTGAGTCCGCGGTCTTCAAAGCCGTATCAGCCCCACCCTTACGGGCGCCGTGGGTAGCGAT
The DNA here is from genome assembly GCA_944363535.1 of uncultured Bacilli bacterium. Taxonomy (GTDB): domain Bacteria; phylum Bacillota_I; class Bacilli_A; order RFN20; family CAG-826; genus CALVUG01. Next base: position 31,174 of record CALVUG010000004.1, on the reverse strand, counting down.
GAAGAATTCGGATACCGTTAGACCTTCACGGAAACAAGATTTAATTGGAATTTCGATCGCTTCACCTTTCGGGTTAGACATTAAGCCACGGAAGCCTGCTAACTGACGGAAGTTCGAATCAGATCCACGCGCACCGCTATCTTTCATCATGAAAATTGGGTTACGTTTATCACTCGCAATTTGCGTTGAAAGTTCAGATTGGATAACCTTACCAGTCTTATCCCACACTTCGATGACTTTTCTATGTCTTTCTTCGTCGGTGAGAAGACCTTCTTCGTAAAGTTGTTCGAATTGAGCGACTTGTTCATCCCCTTCTGCGATGATATCTTTCTTATTCTTCAAGACTTTGATGTCATCGATGGAGATGGTGATACCAGCGACGGTCGAATATTGGAAACCGTAGTCTTTAATCTTATCCAAAACAGCACTTGTCTTAGAAGTTCCATACATCTTGAAAATTTGGTTAATGATATTACCAATATCAGATTTTTTAAATGGTTCCACTAGAGGGCGAGAAGCAATTTCTTCTTTGATGTTCGTACCGCGTGGGACGAAATATTTATCGACATTTGTAAGAAGATTTTCTTTGCTCGGTTCATTTAAATAAGGGAAATCTGTGGGGAAAATTTGATTAAAAATCACTTTTCCGACACTCGTAAGTAAATAGGAACTATTCATATTTTCATCAAAAGATGATTTAAGTAATGAACGTCCAAGTAAAGCAATACGATTATGGAGATGAATAGTTTTAGTTTGATAAGCGTGTAAGACTTCGTTCACGCTCGCAAAGACTTTCCCTTCTTCTTTAGCGTAAAGTTCATATTTTTCCGCTTCTTCTTCATCACCTAAATCGTGAAGCTTTTGAGCTTTTTTAAGGAAGTCTTCTTTACTTGCTTCCAAGGTTAAATAATAGATACCAAGAACCATATCTTGCGATGGGGTAACGATTGGCTTACCATCTTTTGGACCAAGGATGTTATTGCTCGCAAGCATGAGGTTTAAAGCTTCTTCTTGCGCAGCTTTACCAAGTGGGACGTGCACCGCCATTTGGTCACCATCGAAGTCCGCATTGAAACCAGTACAGACTAAGGGGTGTAATCTAATCGCACGGCCGTCGACAAGTTTTGGTTGGAAAGCTTGGATACCAAGACGGTGTAACGTCGGAGCGCGGTTAAGTAAGACTGGATGAGAAGAAATAATTTCTTCTAAGATTTCAAAGACTTTTTCATCTCTTCGATCGATGATTTTATCAGCGATTTTATGTGCATTGCAAACACCATCGCGAATAAGTCTAGAAGCGATGAAAGGACGTAAAAGTTGAATGGCCATCTCACGTGGAAGACCACATTGATACATCTTAAGGTCAGGTCCGACCGCGATGACGGAACGACCGGAGAAGTCGACACGTTTACCAAGTAAGTTTTGTCTAAAACGACCTTGCTTACCTTTAAGTGCACTAGATAAGGATTTTAAAGCACGTTGACCAGTACCGGTCACCGCTTTATTTCTTCTTCCGTTATCGATAAGAGCGTCCACCGCTTCTTGTAACATACGTTTTTCGTTCATCAAGATGACGTAAGGTGCATTCATTTCGATGAGACGACGTAGACGCGAATTACGCGTGATGACACGGCGATATAAATCATTTAAATCGGAAGTAGCGAACCTTCCACCATCGAGTTGGAGCATCGGACGTAAGTCAGGTGGAATGACAGGGATGACATCTAAGACCATCCATTCAGGCTTGTTACCAGAATGTCTGAAGGCTTCGATGACTTCGAGTCTCTTTTTAAGTTTTTCGAACACTTGATTGTTCTTTTTATTTTTGTTCGCTTCTTCTCTAATGCGACGATTAACTTCGTTAAATTCAGAATTTAAATCAACTTCGCTAAGAAGACGTTTGATCGCTTCCGCTCCTTCTCCAAATTCCGCACCACGACCATCCTGATCAATCGTATGTTTTGAAATGAAAGTCGAAATCGTTTGGAAATCGAAAGATTCGTAACGATTTTGCATCTTCGTAATATAATTTTCCGCTAGTTCAAAATCGTAAGAATTAGGATCTAAGCTATCTTTAAATTCTTCGATGACGGAGACGAAGACTTCTCTTGCGGTCCTTTCATCTAAGAATTGAGCTTTATATAAAATTTTAGAGTTACCAGGATATAAGCAGATATGCGCGGCGAAGTAGACGACTTCTTCTAGATGTTTAGGCGAGACATCTAAAATTAAGCCGATGCGGCTAGGCACACCTTTCAAATACCAAATATGCGTACAAGGACTAGCGAGAGTGATGGAGCCCATACGTTCACGACGGACATCTTTAGTAGTAACTAAAACACCACATTTTTCGCAGACCGTACCAGCGAAACGAATCTTTTTGTATTTGCCACAATGACATTCGTAGTCTTTGCTTGGACCAAAGATTTTTTCGCAGAATAAACCATCTGGTTCTGGTTTTTGGGAACGATAGTTGATCGTTTCTGGTTTCGTCACTTCGCCATGTGACCAGGAACGAATCGTTTCCGGCGAGGCAAGTCCCACCTTGATGGCGGCTAAATCATTGACATCGAACATAATCTAGTTAACCTCCTCTTCTATTAATCAAGTTCACGCTCAGAACGCATGGAAAGTTCTTCGTCAGGAACGTATTCTTCCTGCACTTCTTCTTCCATAGCTTTTCTTCTCGCGTGTCTTTCTTCTTTTTGCGCTTCGCGGGCAATGGCTTCTAGATCGATTTCTTCACCGTTATGGTTGAGAAGTTTGACGTCCATACCAAGGCCTTGCAGTTCTTTTGTGAGCACTTTGAAAGCTTCAGGAATACCAGGTTCTGGTAATTCTTTATTAGTGATGATAGCTTCGTAAGCTTTTCTTCTTCCGATGCGATCATCAGATTTGATGGTAAGAATTTCTTGTAATGTATGCGCAGCCCCATAAGCTTCGAGCGCCCAAACTTCCATCTCACCAAATCTTTGACCACCATTTTGAGCTTTACCTCCTAATGGTTGTTGCGTGACTAAGGAATATGGACCAGTCGCACGAGCGTGCAACTTATCGTCGACCATGTGGACAAGTTTAATCATGTACATGACACCGACGGAAATTCTTTCATCGAATCTTTCACCGGTGCGACCATCGTAGAGGACGGTCTTACCATCTTTGGAGATATTAGCCTCTTCCATTAGCTTAAATATTTCTTCGTTTGAAATACCATCGAAGACAGGCGTGGCAATCTTAAATGGCTTACCATATTTTTCTGAAAGTTTCTTACAAGCCATACCAAGATGAATCTCTAAGATTTGACCGATGTTCATACGGCTTGGAACACCGAGTGGGTTAAGCATGATATCAACTGGGGTACCATCTGGTAAGAATGGCATATCTTCCACCGGTAAAATGCGGGAAATAACACCTTTATTACCGTGTCTACCTGACATTTTATCACCTTCGGAAATCTTACGTTTTTGTGCGATGTAAACGCGCACGACTTCGTTGACACCAGCGGGTAATTGGTCTTTATTTTTTCTTGAGAAAATTTTCACATCTAAGACGATACCGGCACCACCGTGTGGGACTCTTAAAGAAGATTCACGTTGGTCGTTAGTCTTATCAGCAAAGATGGCTTGTAATAATTTTTCTTCTGGGGTTGGATCACTTGCGCCTTTCGGTGTCGTCTTACCGACTAAGATATCCCCTTCTTTTACTTTCGAACCAGGGATGATGATACCTCTTTCATCTAAGAACGCTTTTGCGTCTTCGTTGACGTTAGGAAGGTCACGCGTAATTCTTTCATCGCCAATCTTCGTGCTACGACATTCGATCTCATATTTTTCGATGTGAATGGAAGTATAAGCATCATCTTTCACTAATCTTTCGCTCATGATGACCGCGTCTTCGTAATTGTAACCATTCCACATCATGAAGGCGATGGTAACGTTTTGCCCTAAAGCTAAATCACCATGATCCATCGCGGGACCGTCCGCGATAATTTGGCCACGTTTAATTTCATCGCCCACTTTGACGACTGGCACTTGATTGATGCAAGTACCTTGGTTGGAACGATCAAATTTTTGTAACGTGTAAACACGTTGTTCTTTGACTTTCGGTTCTTTTACTTTAATCGTCTTACAATCGACGTAAGTAACTTTGCCGTCCCCCGTCGCGACGACCGCTAAGCCGGAGTCACGCGCGATGAGATGCTCTAAGCCCGTGCCGACGTAAGGTGCATGTGGACGAAGTAAAGGTAAAGCTTGGCGTTGCATGTTCGCCCCCATAAGAGCACGCATCGTATCATCGTTTTCGAGGAACGGAATACAAGCGGAAGCGACCGAAACGATTTGTTTAGGTGAGACGTCGATAAAATCGACATCTTCTCTTCTTGCCACGATATTTTCCCCGTTATGACGAGCGATGACGAGTTCATCTAAAATTTCGTGCGTCACTGGATCTAGATGCACGTTAGCCTGAGCGATGATGACGTTACGTTCACGGTCCGCTGCTAGGTAGACATTTTCTTCGGTGACGACGTGTCTTTTCTTATCGACGCGACGATAAGGCGTTTCGATGAAACCGTATTTATTGACTTTTGCATAAGTCGCTAAGTTATTGATTAAGCCGATATTTTGTCCTTCTGGCGTTTCGATTGGACAAATTCGACCGTAATGAGTGTAGTGAACGTCACGCACTTCCATCGAGGCGCGGTCACGGGTTAAGCCCCCTGGACCTAAAGCGGAAATACGACGTTTGTTCGTGAGTTCGGCTAATGGATTTGTCTGATCCATGAACTGCGATAATTGGCTCGAAGCGAAGAATTCTCTAATCGCCGCGGTCAAAGGTCTAATATTAATTAAGGATGCAGGCGTAATCGTATCCACGTCCGCGATGGACATTCTTTGTTGGACGGCTTTGGCCATCTTCGTTAGACCGATACGAATTTGTTGTTGGATAAGTTCACCGACGCAACGGACACGACGGTTCGATAAGTGATCGATATCATCCGTATCGCCGAATCCTTCGATGACGTTCATAAAATAGGAGAACGTCGCATAGATATCGGAAGTCGTCACGTGTTTCGTCTCGAGATTTAAATCCGTTCCGACGATGTTGACGGCGCGTTTTTTCGTCTCATCCGTGTAGACTTTGACGATGTTGACGATACTATTTTTATCTAGATCAGGGTTATTAGGTAAGACGAATTGGTGAGCCCCTGTTTCAAAGAAACGTTTCGCTCTTAATTCATCGACGTCATGTAACGTTAATAGATGTCCAGCCTTGAAGGTGAGGACACCATCCGCATCCACTAAGTTTTCGGCGAGGATTCTTCCGACGAGGCGATTATAAATACCAAGTTTCTTACTATATTTAAATCGACCAGCGTTACCTAAATCGTAACGTTTTTCATCGAAGAATTTTTGGAATAAGAAATTTTTCACCCCATCGACCGTGACTGGTTCGCCGGGTTTGAGCTTTTGGAAAATTTCCGTGAGAGCTTTGATCTTAGAATCGGTTTGCTTATCTTTAGATAAAGTGTTGATGAGCATCGGATGATCACCGAAGATTTCGATGATATCTTCTTCCTTTTCCATCCCTAAAGCTTTAAGTAAGATAGTGGCAAACATCTTTCTTTGACGGTCGATACGGACGTTCAAAAGATTTTTGCTATCGCTTTCAAATTGTAGCCACGTCCCACGAGCGGGAATTAAATCCGCTTCGTAACGATAGATGCCAGTCTTCTCTAAATCCTTAGATAGATAAGCACCTGGGGAACGCACGATTTGCGAGACGATGACTCTTTCCACACCCGAGATAATGAAAGTACCAGAATCAGTCATGAGAGGGAATTCACCCATGAACACTTTCCCTTCCTTATATTCACCGGATGGAAGGACGAGCCTTAAGGTAACGCGTAGAGGCGCGCTATAATTTAAATCTCTTTCCTTACATTCAAGAAAACTATACTTCGCAGGTTCAAATTCGTGGGAGACGTATTCTAGACGCATCGATTCCGAATAGTTGTTATAAATTGGAAAGACGTCATTGAATACTTCATCGATCCCCTCATCCATCAAATGCTTATAAGAATCAGTTTGAATTTCCACTAAGTAAGGTAAAGGTAATTTACCAGAAATCTTGGAGAAGTCGAGACGATCATTATTTAACAATGGTTTATCAACTGTATTTTTCATGTAATGGCTCCTTTACTTCATGAAGTTACGCAATTTATTTTAATGTGACTGCGTCAGCCAACAATGATGGGTTAATTTATGTTCACACTATTAACATAGTGTAACGAGCAAATTTAATATGGAAACGCTCTTCTAAGAAGGCAATACTACCCCTTAGAAGAGCTTTGAGATAAATGATGTTTTGCTTATTTAATTTCGACTTCCGCGCCAGCTTCGACGAGAGCTTTCTTATGTTCTTCAGCTTCGACTGGAGAAATCTTTTCTTTGATGACAGCTGGGACAGCGTCCACTAATTTCTTCGCATCCATTAAGCCTAAGCCAGTGATCGCTTGGACAGCTTTGATGACAGCCACTTTGCTTTGGCCAGGTTTGACTAAGGTTAAAGTGACTTCGGTTGGGCCTTGAGCTGGGCCTTCTTCTTCTTCATGCGCGACTGCGACACCCGTTACTGGAGCAGCTGCGGTCACACCGAATGTTTCTTCACATAATTTGACAAGATCATTGAGTTCGACAACCGTCATTTCCTTTAATGATTCGACGATTTCTTCTTTGGTTAATTTAGCCATAAATATTTTTTCCTCCTAAATTCAGCTAATTGATTATTGTTTTTCCGCAATTGCTTTGACAGTACACGCAAATTGACGGACTGGTGCTTGTAGCACGGAAAGGAACATCGAGATGAGACCTTCGCGGCCTGGGATTTTAGAAAGTTCCTTCAATTTGGCAGCATCGACTTTTTGGCCTTCGACGACACCGCCTTTAACGACGAGTTTCGGATTACGACGTGAATATTTCATGATGACTTTTGCCCCGCTCGTCACTTCGTCTAAGAAGACGTAAGCGTTCGGGCCAGTGAGCCATTCATCATAACCTTCGTAACCTAGGTTAGCCATCGCTCTTTCCACGAGCGAATTTTTGAAGACGACCATGGAAGCGTTTTCTTTCTTAAGTTGCTTTCTAAGGTCAGAAATCTCAGAGACTGATAAACCACGATATTCGACGATCGTCATCGCTTGGTGTGATTTAACATCTTCAGCAATCTTTGAGACGAGTTCTTCTTTAGCTTTCAATATGTTCTGATTCATCGTTAAGTGTTCACCTCCTTCTTTGAAAATTTTTATATGAGGCTTTCAATATACTTCTTTTAGTGGTCAATCTCACAAGGTGAGATGAATGTCTTACATTCTTTCCCTACGCAACATGATTAAGCGTCTTTGCCGTTGCGGTCTAAGGTATATTGAATGCTCGCCAACAATGGAATTTAAGGTCTTTTATTTCGCACTAACGAGTAATGGAATAGAAGGACCCATGGTCGTATGGACGACGCAAGTTAAGACGTAAGTACCTTTGACGGCACTTGGTCTAATACGAAGAATGTGATCGAGGACAGCACGCATATTATCGACGAGTTTAGCATCTTCAAATGAGACGCGGCCGACGGAAACGTGCATGTTACCATCACGGTCGTTACGATATTGCACCTTACCAGCTTTGATTTCACTGACAGCCTTAGCGATATCTTGGGTGACCGTACCAGTCTTGGGGTTTGGCATCAAACCTTTTGGACCTAAGATACGACCGAGTCGACCAAGTTCACCCATCATATCAGGCGTCGCGACGATGACATCGTAATCGAACCAGTTTTCTTTTTGAATTTTTTCGAGCATTTCTTTGCCACCGACGAAATCAGCGCCAGCATCTTTAGCTTCATCCACTTTGTGAGTAATTGCTAAGACGCGAACGACTTTACCATTACCGTGGGGCAAATTGATCGTACCACGAAGTTGTTGATCAGCTTGCTTCGGGTCGATGTTGAGATGGAAGGACATATCGACCGTTGCGTCGAACTTAGTGGTCGAAGTTTCCTTCACTAATTTGGCAGCTTCATCGAGGCTATAAAGTTTACCTCTTTCGACAAGAGCCGCTGCCTTGACGTATTTCTTTCCTTTTTTCATAAATTCCTCCAGTGGTCCAATCGAGCGGAACTACTCTCCCACTTAATCATCCACGACGATACCCATATTACGGGCGGAGCCTTCGATGATGCGCATCGCTGCTTCGATATCGTCGCAGTTAAGATCGACAAGTTTGTACTCGGCAATCTTCTTCAATTGTTCACGGCTAATGTGACCAACCTTAGTGGTCTTAGGGTTAGCCGAACCCTTTTCGATGCCAGCAGCCTTAAGTAATAGACCCGCTACTGGGGATGTCTTGATGACGAAATCGAATGACTTGTCTTCGTAAGCGGTGATGATGACAGGTACAATTTCACCACGACGGTCAGCCGTCTTAGCGTTGAAATCAGTACAGAATTTTGGCATCACGATACCAGCTGAAGCAAGTTTTGGTCCCGGTTTAGCGTTCCCGCCTTCGAGTTCCATCTTCACGACTTTTGCGATTTTCTTTGCCACGTGACTTACCTCCTAAAGTAATTTTTGTGTGGTTGTGGTATAATCTTGGATACTCGCTATATCCTCCCACAAACATATGTGCTTATACATGTATGTGAATAAACACGCTTTGCACATTATATATAAATAGGCGTAAGAACGCAAAAGAAATTTTTATTAAAATTTAATTTGTCCGTTAATTAATAATTGTGAAACGATATAAATTTTTTCATCGTTTTTCGTCTTTCATTCCTTTAACAAATGCACGGATTATATCGGAAAATGCTAAACAAAATATAGTGAATTTGCCGTTAAAATCTAATTTTTGAACAAATTTAAGAAAAGTTAAAAATTGCTGAGTGAAACTAGAGGGAAAATATTTTTTAAAAAATGTGCTCATTTAAAAGAAAACCGTTAGGATTTCTAACGGCCCTTCCTTCATAAAGTGATTTCTTTTTTCTTATGAATTTTCTTTTTGATGAGTAAGACACTATAGATGATTAAGACCACTGCAAGACCTGAATCCGCTAGGACTGCGACCCACATTGGAACGAGGCTTAGTAAGGATAAAATCATGATGATGACTTTCACTAATAAAGCCACACTTATATCGACAATGGTTCTTACCCTAGTCGCTCTTGCCACTTTAATTGCATCGTTCACGCGGTCAGGCGAATCATCCATGATGACGACGTCCGCGTTTTCGACAGTGATATCACTTCCTAAACCACCCATCGCGATACCGACGTTCGCCCTAGCGATACAAGGTGCATCATTTACCCCATCACCCATGAATCCGATGACGCGTTTTGGATCATCTTTCAAATCATTTTCTAAGACGTTTAATTTATCGCTTGGCAGTAATTCTGCGTGATATTCGTCGATGCCAAGTTCTTTAGCGGCCCGTTCTGCGCTACCTTTTAAATCACCCGTTAACATCACGCCTTTAACGTAGTTATTTTTTAAATTGGAGACGAAATCGTGCGCATCATTTTTAATCTTATCATCCAAGATGAGATAACCTTTATATTCCTTATCGATCGCAACGTAAATTAAAGTACTATACGTTTCGATTAAAGGAACGTTCACACCTTCTTTTTCCATGAGCCTTCTTGAACCAATTAAGACTTCTTTTTTCTTATAATTAGCCTTTAAGCCATAGCCTGGAATATCTTCGCTCTTACCTCTAAAATCTGCGTCAATCTTTAAATCTAATGAATCGACGATGGCTTTACCAATCGGATGGTTAGATCTTTTTTCGATACGATAAATCATCTCTAAGAATTCTTTTTCTTCCATCTCCACTGCTTCGAATCTAACTAAGGAGAATTTGCCTTGCGTGATCGTACCAGTCTTATCAAAATATAATTTTTGCATCGAATTCAAAGCGTCTAAATAGTTCCCACCTTTGATGATGATACCGTTTTTTGACGCTAAGCCAATCCCGGTAAAATAAGATAAAGGAATGGAAATAACGATGGCACAAGGACAAGAGATAACTAAGAAATTTAAAGCGTTATAAGTCCACTTTAACCAATCTCCACTTGCCGCACCTCCGACGATTAAAACAAAGACGGCAAGGAAGGCGACGCAAGGCGTATACCACTTTGCGAATTTAGTAATAAAACTTTCAGTTTTCGATTTATTTTCTTGCGAACTAGAAACAAGTTCGATCACTTTTGCGATCGTCGAATCTTCGTAAGCCTTACTTACTTTGACGCGAAGTTCGCCACTTTCTAAAATGTAACCGCTTAAAGCTTTCGAACCTTTCTTTAATAAGATAGGATATGATTCACCTGTTAAAGAAGAAGTATTAGCCCTTCCTTCACCTTCTTCAACTTCTCCATCGCAAGCGATCGTTTCACCAACTTTAATTAAGATGATGTCACCGACTTTTACATCTTCCGCGCGCATCGTCACTAATTTGTTATTTTTTAAGACGGTCGCGGTCTTCGGTCTTAAATCGGTCGCATCCACGATCGCGTTCTTAGAACGATGTAAAGAAATGTGCTCTAATAATTCGCCCACTTGGGAAAGAATCATAACGAGACACCCTTCAAAATATTCTTGAATGGCAAATGCCCCGATGGAAGCGATGGACATGAGAAGTGCCTCATCGAAGAAATTTTCTTTATGGATGATATTTTCCACTATTTCCCATAGGACGTCGTAGCTGATGATAAACCAGCCGACTACGTAAGTGATGATAGGAATGAAATATAAATCCGTGTTTTCATACGTTGGGGTAAGCCAAAACATCGAAAGAAGTAAGATCGTTAAAGAAATGAAGATACGAGATATTAAAAATATCTCACCTTTACCGATAACTTTTTCTTTCTTCGATTCTTTGCTAGATAAATATTCGATTGAAACGTCTTTACCTAACGTTTTTTTAATTACTTTATTTAGCTTATTAATGTTAATAAGTTTACCTTCGTAACTTAAAGTAAGGTGACTTGTTTCTTCATCAAAATGCGCATTACTGACGTTATCTAATTTTAAAAAGCTAGCTTCGATATTATTGACCTTTAAATTATTATCTAGGCCACGCAAAATAAATATTTCTTCCATATTAGTAATCTTCTTTCTTCATCCTTTTTTCCATCACGTGCGCATACACGACTTCAAATAACATATTAATATGTTCATCGTCCAAACGATAATACACTCTCGTCTTATCTTTACGAACGCTCACGAGTCTATTATTTCTTAAGACTTGTAATTGATGGGACACTAATGATTGCGAAGCCCCTACTATTTCAATTAACTCGCCGACATTTTTTTCGCCACTTAGTAAAGCATGTAAGATTTTTAGACGAGTGAAATCAGATGCAACATTGAGTAATTGTTCCATTTCTTCAATCGTTTCATCATCGATAATTTGATCGACCATATTCATTCACCTCGCCAATATTATATGAACGTATATTCATATTTGTCAACATAAAAATGAATGATTATTCATATTTAATATTAAAGCAAGAAAAAACCTTTAGGTTTGTTTTTCCTAAAGGTCTATCTTTTTTGTTAAATTTTTTCAATTTCGGAGAAATCGACGTCCACCGGCGTCACACGCCCGAAGAAGATCGTTTCCACTCTTACTTGACCAGTCTCACGATCGATGCTCGTAATCTTACCTTCCGTACCTTCTAAGGCACCATGGATAACTTTCACATTGTCGCCGACGTTATAACGATCATACATTGCACTATCGACCATACCCATACGTTTGAGCACTGGTTCGATTTGTTCAGGTGGAACTGGGAATGGCTTTGCCCCGCCGCCGGAAGAACCGACGAAGCCGGTTACACCAGGCGTATTTCTTACCATGTACCAAGCTTCATCCGTCATGATCATTTCGATGAAGACGTAACATGGATATAAATTCTTCTTCTTCATCTGGTCGGTAGGTTCACCATCTTTTAAGACGGGTTCTTCTTGCGTCGCCACGATGATACGATAGATGTAAGGTTGAAGATTGAAAGATTCTCTTCTTTTCTCTAACGCATCCGCGACTTTTTCTTCGTTTCCGCTATAAGTAGAAACGACGTACCACGCCTTTTCACCTAATTTCTTTTCTTCTTCCATCAAATTAACCTCCTATACTTGAAAAAGCATTGTGAAGTTGTTGGATGAGCGTGCCAGACGCTAAATCTTCTAGCATCAAGAATAAGGCGGTGAAGATAGCGATGAGAAGGACGACACCAAGCGCCGGTAACAATTGTTCGCGGTTAGGCCAACGGACTCTTCTGCCTTCTCTTGCGACTTCTTTGAAATATTTTCTTACACCCATATTTCTCACTCCTATCGACTTTCTTTATGTATCGTCATCTTATTACAATGAGAACAATACTTTTTTAACGTGAGCCTTTCTTTTACATTTTGGGATTTGTGAACGGAGTAATTTCTGCTACCGCATTCTTCACAGATCAACATCACTTTTCCACGCATATAAAATGTACTCGCTACAAGAATATACCACAATAAAAATTTAATTGTCAATTTATAAATTGAATTATAGGCTAATTTAAAGTTAAAAAATGAAAGAAAAAATCGCTAAGCAATTTGAACGATATCTTCTAACTTTTTATAGCGTTCTTTAAGCTTTTTAATGATAGTGCGAACTTTTTTAACGCTCATCTTTAACGCACTAGCGATCTCAACACTTTTATAACCATCTAAATAATACATTAAAATCTCTTTTTCTAAGCGAGTAAAAACTCCTTTCTCATTTAGCGTTAAATCTAAGATGTTCACGCTATTAAAATGATCTTTAAATTCATCGTCGATATAAATTAAATCGTGAAAAGTTTTCGTCTCATATTCATCAAAAATCTTTTGATCGAGCGATAACATGATGCAACTATGTTCGACACTTTTCGAGGACTTCTTCGTCCTTAAGGCATTGAAAAAATGACTTCTTAAAACTTTGATGAAGTAAGGATAAAGATAACCACTATTAAAATCGAATCGTGAGATCGAAACGAAGAATGCTTGCCTTAAAGCAGACGCTAGTTCGTCGTAAGATAATAAGTTATTTAAATCGTTAAAATTTTGTCTTAAGTAACTATAAGCATAAGCGATATAACGTAAGTAAAGTACTTGAAAAGCTTCTTGTTTTTGCCTCCTTAAAAGGAAGAGCAAATATTCGTCATTTAAGAACATAAAACCTCTTTCTAATGGGAAAGAAAGTGTGAAATATAAGATAATAAGACGCTCGTCGCACTAGCGACATTTAAACAAGGAAGCGGGCCATTTAACGGGATTTTGACGCTAAAATCGGCTTTTTGCATCGTCAGATGCGCTATACCCTTACCTTCGTTTCCAACGATTAAAGCCACCTTTTTAGGGTAATCGATTTCATACATCGATTTAGCCCCATGATCGCTAGAAGCATAGATCCAAAACCCAGCTTCTTTTAATATATCTATCGTTTGATTAATATTTTTTACTTGGCAAATTTTAAGATGTTCCATCGCCCCTGCGCTCACCTTATAAACGACGCTTGTAATCGGGGCTTGTCTATCCGCTCTTAAGATGATAGATTTAACATCGAAAGCGGCCGCACTTCGAAAGATCGCGCCAAGATTATAAGGATCTAAAATACCATCTAAGATGAGGACGATAGAAGTTTCTTCATCTTTTAAGTCTTTGAGCATTTTATCAAGTGGATAAAAGTTATATTCTTTAAGTTTGATGACGATACCTTGATGGACGTGATTTTCACTCAAATGATCTAAAGCCTTATCATCCACGACTTGATAATTTAGATGAACAAGTTTAGTTTCATATAATTTAAGAACGCGCTTAGTAAGAAAAACTTCAAGGATTTGTTCCTTCTTATTTAAAGCTTCTTCACAAGCTTTTTTCCCATAGATATATATTGACATAAAATCAAGTCCTTTTGGTCTCAAATTTTATTTAAATTAAGCCAGTAGAAATATGTAATTCAAGAGGTTTGATGGCTTGTCTTAATTCGTCGACGAACGCCGTCATGGAAGCTTTAGAAACTTTCGAACAACGAATGTTCACTCTCAAAGCTTCTTGTCCATCGATTTGAACGATTTGTGAATCGACGTCACGAATGTTCACGCCGAATCTAGAACCGATGGAAATAAGTTCTTTAATGAATGGTGTACCAGCATTAACCACTAAGGTGATGATCGGATTTTTCCTCGCCGCGAATCTTTCAAATTTACGTAGCATCGTAAGGACGCTTAAAGCGATGATAGTCGCTAAAGTAGCGATGACTAAATTTCCACTGCCGCAAGCAAGACCAACCGCCATCGAAAGCCATAAGGTTGTCGCAGTCGTTAAACCTTTGACACTAATACCGGTTTGAATGATCGTCCCCGCCCCTAAGAAACCGATACCGGCGATAACTTGAGCGGCAAGTCTAGCGGGATCTCTATTCGCGAATGCTTCATTCCCGGGCATGACGTTAAAGCCATAGATGGAGATGATCATGATGATGCATGAACCAAGGGAGACGAGAATGTGCGTTCTTAAGCCAGCCGCGTGACCGTTATATTCTCTTTCAAAACCGATGAGGCCAGAAAGAATGATGGTCATTAAAATGCATAGGAAACATAAAACTAAGTTTCCAATCCATGGTGCCGCACCTGTATTGAAGGTACTATTGAACCATTGGACGATGATGTTATCAACTGTATCAATGCTCATAATCTCCACCTCTTGGTCAGTAAAGACCTTTCTTTAAAAGTTCGTTCCTTAAAGCATCGCTTCTAGCAAAATCTTTGTTCTTTTTTGCCGTTATATAACTATTATATAATAACTTATCTTCATTTGAAACATTCGGTGTATGCATGGCGTAGCCTAAAATATCTAGCATCGTCTTTAGCCTAGCGTAGTAATTTTTTAAAGTATTAACGTCATCTAAACCACGATGAAGATAAGTATTAATTTCTTTCGTTAAATCGAAGATAGCTTTATAAGCATTCGGAGTATTTAAATCATCTTTTAAAGCATCGATAAAATCTTCGATAGCGTCACTTTTTTCATAGTTTAAATCATCATCTAAGAATAATAATCTTAAAGATAAAGCATGATAAGTATGATCAATTTTTTCAAAATTGTTCTTCGCATTAATCAAGTTAATTTCATTGTAACTAATAGGTGCACGATATGAACTAGAGAGGATAAAAGTTCTTAATACGTTAGGCTCGTAGAATTTTAATGCATCGGAAATAGTGATGACGTTACCTAAAGATTTAGACATCTTTTCATCGTTACCAAAGGTGATGAAACCATTATGCATCCAATAATGCGCTAAATGATGCGCATGCATCGCTAGAGCTTGCGCCATCTCATTATCGTGATGCGGAAACTTTAAGTCAAAGCCCCCACCATGAATATCGATGAGACCATCTTGGGCTTTAAAAATTTCATCGATGAAGACGACGCATTCCGTGTGCCAACCAGGTCTACCCTTCGACCAAGGTGAAGCCCAATTAAAATTTTCATCCGTCTTCTTCCATAAGGCAAAATCTAGAGGTGATCTTTTCTTTTCGTTCACTTCGATTCTTGCCCCAGCGATTAAATCTTCTTTTCTCATCTTAGAAAGCAAAAGATAATCTTTAATTTTATCGACGGAAAAATAGACGTCACCGTCGTTAACGTAAGCATAACCTAATTCAATCAATTTTTCGATGTAAGCGATGATGTCAGGAATATGTTCGCTCACCTTGGGTGTATAAGTTGGAGGTAAGATGTTCATCTTCTCACGCATCTTTTTAAATTCTTCGATGTAAAAAGAAGAAAGTTTTAAAGGTTCGACATTTAATTCTTTCGCCCGGTTAATGATTTTATCGTCCACGTCCGTATAATTAGAAACGTAAGTGACATCGTTACCAAGATAAGTTAAGAAACGAAAAAGGACGTCGAAGACGATAGGCGGTCTTAAATTACCGATGTGTGGTTCGTTATAGACCGTCGGGCCACAGACGTAAAGAGAAACTTTTCCTTCCTTTAAGGGAACGAATTTTTCTAAATTGTTAGAGATGGAATTGTATAAATAAATATCTTTCATAGCACCTATATTTTAGCGAAATTATTCGTCGATGTAATCTATTTTGCTCGCACGAAAGAATCGATGTAATCGATCACCTTGGTAAGAGCGTTCATCCTATGGATGAAAAAAGTATTATCTAAGGCATCTAAATTTTGTTTACTTTCGTAACCATACATCACCATGCACAAGTGCATATTCGTGTTATTAGCGAATATATAATCTACGAGCGAATCACCGACGTAAAGACATTCTTCTTCTTTTAAAGAATATTTTTCTTTTAATGGTAAGAAACAAAGTGGATCAGGCTTTTTATGTTCTTCACCGGTGTAACCAACAAAATCAAGGATGAGCGAATCACTAAAATATTTATTGACCGCTCTTGATAAAATTTTGATGGGTTTATTAGAGAGGATAAAACAATTTATTCCCCTTCTTTTAAGTTCTAGTAAAGTATCGATGACGTAAGGATAAGGCTTAGTTAAAGTGTTAGATTTTTCTTCATAAATTTGATAGAAAGTTTTTCTAAATTCTTCTTTAATAGAAGAATCTTTCACACCAAGTTCATCTAATGCCCTACTTACTAAAACATTTTGCCCATTACCGTATAAAAACACGCCATCGGACTTTTTAAATCGGTGCACCCTTCTTTTCTTTAACACTCTCTTTGCAGTCAAATTAAGCGCAAGAAGCATATCGCTCATCGTATCAAGAAGCGTGCCATCTAAATCGAAGATAACGTGTTTAATCATGACTATTTTTTCACCTGCGGATATTTCTCACGATGCGCATCGTAATGCGTATGTAATAATTCGTGCGCTAAATGGGAACATGGTTCACCAAGATAGTCTTTATAAAGACGTTTGATATCTGGGTTATTGTGCGATTGTCTTACGACTAAACGTTCATCTTCGCTATAGAGGACTCTTGCGCGTTTTTGGATGTAAGTATCTAAAATATTTGCCTCTTCGTTAGGAAGAAGATTCGGATGGACGTAAGGTTGACCACCACCATTGATGCAGCCACCAGGACAACCCATAATTTCGATGAAGTGATATGGTGACTTACCGTTTTTGACATCTTCTAATAATGGTTTAGCGTTTTTCATACCTGAAACAGCAGCAATCTTAATCACTTTACCATCGATTTCAATGCTCGCTTCTTTAAATAAAGAAACGTTTCTTACTTCCTTAAATTCGATGAGAGGATATTCTTTTCCAGTCAAAGCAAAGTAAGCGGTTCTAAGTGCGGCTTCCATGACGCCACCAGTGACACCAAAGATGACGCCTGCGCCAGTATATTCACCAAGTAAATCATCATCAAATTCTTCTTCAGGAAGATAAGACCAATCGATACCAGCACGTTTAATCATCTTCGCAAGTTCTCTTGTCGTGATGACGGCGTCTACATCTTTTAAACCATCGACCGCTCGATTCGCGGGACGATCTTTTTCATATTTTTTAGCGACGCAAGGCATGACGCTTACGACGAAGATATCTTTTGGATCGATATCATGATTTTTTGCATAATAAGATTTGATGATGGCCCCTAACATTTCATGAGGAGATTTACAAGATGAAACGTGCGGAATAACTTCAGGATAATAATATTCTAAGTAGTTAATCCAACCAGGCGAACAAGAAGTAATTTGTGGTAAAACACCACCATTTTTTATTCTACCTAACAATTCGTAAGCTTCTTCCATGATCGTTAAATCCGCTGCGAAGTTCGTATCGAAGACGCGGTAGAAACCAAGACGATGTAGGGCAGCGACCATCTTACCAGTTCCGACGGTACCTATCTTAGCGCCAAATTCTTCTGCGATAGCGGCTCTTACCGCTGGGGCAGTTTGAACGATGACTTTCTTACCTTCTTTTAAAGCCTTATCCACTAAGGCAATTTCACTATGTTCCATCAAGGCCCCAGTTGGGCAGACGTTCACGCATTGACCGCATTGGATGCAAGGTGAAGTCGCAAAACTTCTATTACCGCTCGGAGCGACGATCGTATTGAAACCACGATTTTCAAAACCTAAGATACCAATACCTTGAGCGTCTTTACATCTTTCGATACATCTTCCACATAAGATACATTTAGATGTATCTCTCACTAGTGAAGGTGAAAGGTTATCGAACGTCGTCGGTGTCTTTTCACCTTGATACATTCCTTCTCTTGCCCCGACAATTTTAGCCACTTCTAAAAGTTCACAGTGACCATTTTTATCACATTGTTGGCAGTTCATGTTGTGATTAGATAAAAGTAATTCCACGTTTGCTCTTCTTGCTTCGATGGCATCGATATTAGAAATAGAAATTTCCATGCCTTCGTTAACTGGATAGACGCAAGATGCGACGAGCCCTCTTGCCCCCTTCACGGCGACGAGACACACTCTACAAGAAGCTTTAGAACATTGCCCTTTATTAAACGTACATAAGGAAGGAATACGATAGCCGACCGAACGGCAAGCTTCTAAGATAGTCATCCCTTCTTCTACTTGATAAGGACGACCTTCAATTTTAATATTCACTAACGCCATAAAGACTATTTCCTCCTACCTTATTCCTTGTTGATGGCTTTGAAGCGACAAGCGCTGAAGCACATACCACACTTGATACACTTATTTTGATCGATGACGAATGGTTCTTTACCGACCACACCGCTAATAGCGTTAACAGGACAATTCCTTGCACATAAAGAACACTTCTTACATTTTTCCGCATCGATGACGTAACGCATGAGATGTTTACAAACGTGCGCACGACATTTCTTCTCATCGATATGTTCTAAATATTCGTCCATGAAGTTCGCTGTCGTCGATAGTATTGGATTCGCGGCCGTTTGACCTAAGCCACATAACGAACCAGCTTTGATCGTCTTAGAAAGATGTAATAAATCATCTAGGTCTTGTCTCGTACCATTACCTCTTACAATCTTATTTAAAATTTCTAAGATACGTTTCGTACCGATACGACAAGGTGAACATTTTCCGCACGATTCATCGCAAATAAATTCCATATAGAATTTAGCGACGTCGACCATACAGTTATCTTCATCCATGACGATAGCCCCACCCGAGCCCATCATCGAGCCCTTGGCCACTAGGTTATCGAAATCGATTGGGGTATCTAAATCTTTTTCAGTTAAACAACCACCAGATGGACCACCTGTTTGGATAGCTTTAAATTTCTTCCCATTCGGGATACCGCCACCGATATCGTAAATTAATTCTCTTAAAGTCGTGCCCATTGGAACTTCCACTAAGCCGACGTTATTAATTTTTCCACCTAAAGCAAACACTTTCGTTCCTTTAGATTTCTCTGTTCCATATTTCGTAAAGTTTTCTAAACCTTCTCTTAAAATGTAAGGAACACAAGCTAAAGTTTCGACGTTATTGATGATCGTCGGTTTACCCCATAGACCACTAATCGCGGGAAAGGGAGGACGCGGACGAGGCATACCTCTTTTACCTTCAATTGAATTAAGTAAGGCGGTTTCTTCACCGCAGACGAAAGCCCCAGCCCCTAATCTAATGTGGACGTGGAAAGAGAAATCTGTACCTAAGATATGATCACCAATTAGACCTAATTCTTCCGCTTCTTTAATAGCGATTCTTAAGCGCTTCACAGCGATAGGATATTCCGCACGGACGTAGAAGTAACCATTCTTCGCTCCAATCGCGTAGCCTGCAATCATCATCCCTTCGATGACGTTAAGGGGATTTCCTTCTAAGATGGAACGATCCATGAACGCACCTGGATCACCTTCATCGCCGTTACAGACGACATATTTTGTATCATTTTTTTGATCGTAAGCAAATTGCCATTTGCGGCCGGTAGGGAAGCCTGCTCCACCACGACCTCTTAAACCGCTCTTTAAGATTAAGTCGATGACTTCCTGTGGTTTCATACTCAAAGCTTTTTCCAAACCTTGGAAAGCACCATAACCTAAAGCCTCATCGATGTTTTCAGGATTGATATGGCCGCAGCCATGTAACGCTAGACGTACTTGTTTCTTGTAGAAATTAATATCATCTTGTCTTTGCACTTTTTGATGCGTTGCTGGATCTTCATAGAATAGTTCAGAAACGACATGATTATTCAATAAATCCTCTTCGACAATCTTTCTAACGTCTTCGACTTTGACGGCATGGTATAAAGTATCTTCAGGAAAAATTTTGACGAATGGACCTTGCGAACAAAAGCCGAAACAACCAACGTGATTCACTGTTACTTTATCTTGCAAATCATATTCTTCGATGAGCTTTTTAAATTCTTCCAAAATTTCTTCGGAATGAGATGCCATACAACCCGTCCCGCCGCAGACGACGACGGCACGTTTTCCATCTAAGCCTTCGACTTTATTTTTTAAACATTGCGAACAATGAGTGATTTTCTCATTTAATGATTTCGTTGAATCGATCATAAATTTTCTCCTTCTAATTTACGATATTCCTCGATGATGTGGGGAACTTGGTCCACAGTTACCTTTGGATAAACCTTACCGTTTACGTTAACCGCTGGTGCAATACCGCACGCGCCAATGCAACGCAGAGCATCAAGGGAAAATAAACCATCATCGGAAGTTCCACCTGGCTTCGTATTTAAAAGTTCAGCGAACTTATCGATCACTTGTTGCGAACCTTTGACGTAACAGGCCGTACCTAGACAGACACCAATGACATATTTTCCTTTCGGTTTTAAAGAGAAGAAAGCATAGAAAGTTACTACACCATAAACATCCGAAACTGGGATATCTAATTCGTTAGCGATAATTTCTTGCACTTCAAGTGGAACGTAGCCAAATTCATTTTGTACTTCACTTAAAATCATAATTAATGGGGTCGGTTCATCTTTGTATTCCGCACATATTTCTAAAATGCGTTTTTTCGCCCCGGCTGATAAAGAAGCCATGTACTTATTTCCTCCTAGAAACAAATTAGTTCTTAAACAAAAAGTATTATAAAGTATTTATAAGTATTTTACTAATAGAAAAAATGTTTAATAATTTAATCTAAATTTAAATAATTCAAAACTTTATCAACGACATCTTCCACTGTAGAAAGTGCGCTTACTAATGTTTTATCACTAGATGACATATCGCCAGCGTAAAAAACGTTAGATATTTTCTTATTTTTAATGACACCATCTTCAATTTCAAAGAAATCTTTTAAATAACTATCATCGATAAGAACACCAATAGCTAAAACGTATAAACTTGCAGGAATAGTTTCCTCCTCTTCACCATAATAATTTTTAAAGACCATATTCCCTGCTTCATCAAATCTAATAGGCGTACGATTAAAGATAAAATCATCCGCAGCCTTAAATCCCATCTCCAAAGATTCTTTATTGGCTCTTAATCTTTCTTTTTCTCTTCGATACACCCCGATGACTTCTCTAGCGATTTTTTTCGCACTAGTGAGACAATCCATCGCTGTATCACTCCCACCGATGACAACTATTTTATCGTAAGTGGTAATTTCTCTTTCGTGACGGCACATCTTTAAAAAATCCTGCGCCAAAATAACTTTTGGATGATCCAACATAAAATCGTAAGTTCTAGGTTTATCTAAACCAGTCGTAAAGATAATTGCATCGTATTTGTCCTTGACATCATCGCAAGTGACATCTTTTCCAAAAGTCATCTTCAATTTAATTTCGATGCGTTCGTTTAACAAAGGATTTAAATCATGATCGATGACGCTAGAAGGTAATCTAAAAGCAGGAATTTGCTGTCTTAAAGCTCCTCCTAAATATGAGCTTTTCTCTAAAATAGTGGATTTTAACCCGCGTTTTGCAAGTTTATGAGCCATCACTAAGCCCACTGGCCCACCGCCGATAATCAAAGCATGTTTATTATTTAATGGTTGAAATTCTTCTTCGTCTCTTCTATTTAATGAAGCAAGATATCGATGAATTTCTCTTACTTTAATAACGCGATCAATCCTACCTCTTAAACAATTTTTCTCACAATATTTTTCACTTGGACATATGTGGCCGCATATATAACTTAAAAGATTTTTCTCGTAGACAAATTTTGCTGCTTCTTCAATATTTCCACTATTAAGTAGAGCAATGAAACGATGTGGTTCACATTGCATTGGACACATCAAAGAACAACGCGGAGCTTTACAATTGAGACATCTTTTTGCCTCCGCTTGAATTTGAGTTAAATCCAATAATTCTTCTTGATAATTATCTTCGATCAAAGGATTATTTTTCTTAGCCATGACTTAATTATGCAATAGATTAGAATAAAAGACACTAATTTTATTTATCATAGAAAATTGTAGAAGTAAGCTACCAGTTTTAATCTTGACACGATTAAAGATATGTATGAAATAAAGATTATTGCTTGATAATATAAAATTCTTCTTTAAGTATAAGAATAAAATGCTGGTAAGAAGATAAATATAATAGGTAATAATATTAATGTTCATACCAAAAAAGCACCATAAAGGTGCTTTTAATTCAAAGTTAATAATTGATAAATATTAGATGATAACGTCTTTTGTTTTTCTTCCTTTGCCACGACCTGGCTTGAAGACAACTTCGCCTTTAGATATTGCCCCAACAGGACAGACTAGGGAACAAAGTAAACAGCCGACACACTTATCAGTGTTACAAGTTGGTCTTCTCGTCTTCTTATCCCATTCCATAGCTTGGTGAGAACCATCGTAACAAGAGATGTAACATCTTCCACAACCAACACATTTATCATCATCTATTTTTGGATAAATTTTGAAGTCTCGATCAAGTTCTTCCGCAGGAATAACATTCTTATTAGCTCTTCCTACTAAGTCAGAAAGATGATCGACACCTTTTTCTTCCATATAATGCATGAGACCATTACATAAATCATCGATGATACGATAACCATATTGCATGATAGCGGTCGTCACTTGTAAAGTAGAAGCACCTAGTAAAATAAATTCCGCTGCATCACGCCACGTCTCAATCCCACCGATACCGGAGATAGGAATATTTCTTGTTTTAGGATTATCTCTCAATTGCTGAATAAATCTTAGAGCAACTGGTTTAACTGCTTTACCTGAATAACCGGAAATAGAGGATTTGCCATTGACGATAGGTAAGCCTACTTCTTTATCTAAGTCGACGTTTAAAATAGATTTGATCGTGTTGATAGCAGAGATGGCATCCGCTCCACCTTCCATGCTAGCTAGTGCTACTTCGCACATATCGGTAATATTTGGTGTCATCTTAGCGATAACAGGAAGTTTGGTTGCGCTTTTTACTGCTTTGCAGTATTGACGACATAAATCAGGATTTTGTCCAATTGCCGAACCAAGATGTGTATCGGTCATTTGAGGACAAGAGAAATTAAGTTCAATCATATCCGCTCCAGCATCTTCGACTTGTTTAGCTAAAATTTTCCAATCTTCATCGCTTCCCGCCATAATCGAAGCCACTAAAACGCAATCAGGGAATTCTTTTTTAAGGCGTGTAATATCTCTTAAATCATCTTCTAAAGGATGTTCAGTAAGTTGTTCCATGTTCTTAAAACCAACGAAAGGAGTAGCTTCCTTGGTCAACATATCGTAACGTGGCGAACATTCATCGCATGGATCTTTAATTAAGGTTTTATAAACAATTCCACCCCAACCAGATCTAAAAGCTTTCGCACACATATCGTAACAATTGCCGACTGGTGAAGAAGAAAGCATGAAAGGGTTTTTAAATTTCACACCGAGGAATTCGATACTTAAATCTTTCTTAATCATTATTTTTCCCTCGCTTTCGTTAAATATGAATCGATAAAGTAAGCCGCCTCTTTTGCAGTTTTAACTGCCCCAACGACTGTTTTATCGCCTTTAGCGATATCACCGACGACAAACACATTAGAGTCACCGACGCGGTAATTATTGGTCACTACTTCACCTAGATTGTAATCTAAATCAAATTGTGGTCTAACGACTTGTCCTACCGCTAAGATGATATGTTTAGGTTCAATCGATATAACGCTTGGTAAATGACGATGTTTAAATGTTACTACTTTGCCATCGTAACTCATTGGAACATAACCATCAATGATGGATACGTTTAATGCTCTAGCTTCATTCAATTCTTTTTGACTGGCTCTAAATTCATTAAATTCTTCATAGACGACATCGATGACACGCGGTGTTCCAATGCGCTTTAAAGTTGTAACGACATCCATGGCCACGTCCCCACCGCCAATGACTAATGTATCGCTATAGACATCGATATCGCCACCTTCATTTTTCGCTCTTTTTAAAAATTGAGTCGCAAGTTCGACATGTGGGTCATCTTCAAACATTGGCAATGTTTTCGCTAATTCGTAACCAGTTCCAACGACGACCGCGTCATATTCTTCTTTTAATTTCTTAAATTCATCATCGTCCACTGGATGATTCACTAAATTTTTAACACCTAAATCTAAGATACGCTTAATTTCTAAATCTAAGACATCATTTGGTAAACGATATGAAGGAATGCCATATCTTAGATAACCACCAAGTTTTTCATCTTTTTCAAAGATTGTCACTTGATAACCTTTCATACGCAATAAAGCCGCAAGTTCTAAACCACCAGGACCAGAACCAATGATGGCAACCTTTTGTTTTAATTCTACTTCTGGCTTCCTTAAAATTTCCATCTTTAAATTAGCTTCAAAATCAGTGATGTAACGTTGAATCTTGCCAATTTCAATTGGTTTATCAATACCACTTCTTGAACAACCTAATTTACAATATTTTTCTTGTGGACACACTCTTGCACATATGGCCCCTAAAGCGTTATTTTCACGAATAACTTCCGCTGCACCTTTTTCATTTAAAAAACGTAAGGCACGAATAAATCTAGCGGGGTCTGTTCCAGCGGGACAATTCTTAGAGCATGGGGCGTCTAAACATAGCAAGCACCTACTTGCTTCTTCGATAGCTAAAAGAGGAGTGTAAGCCTCTTCCGCTTCTTTCAAATAATCTTTCATGGGGATAGTTCTCCTTGTAATAATTATTATGACATAAACGTTTTATTTAATTAATTAAAAATTATAAGGATTATGAGTTAGTCCAATTAAAATCAAATATCAATTTGTGAAAATGAACATAAAATAAGGTGTATAAACACTGCTACTTTCTTTCATCTCTTTGAAGCAATCTAAGCACTTAATGTTGCATTAATTGCTATTTTGTGATGCTTGCATCTCCTCAACTTGTTGGGCATATTCTTTAAAATCCCCAGTAAGTTCAACGAAAGTGTGCTCCATAATACCTTTTTGTATTACATCCTCTACGGCATTCGTGTACTTATAAGTTTCATTAGTAAAATCTCCGACGCCTATTTCTAAATCAATTGAATAATAATCGCTTTCATTTCCTTTTGTAGCCTTTAATATTCCTTTTAAGCCTATTGTATTACTTGTAATTTCATATGCCTGACTTGTTACAAAACTTAAATCATATTGTTGATCTGCCAACGCTTGAATTTGCTCGCTATATTCACTTCTTGCCAAGAATGATGATGCAGTGTCATAGTGTTTTGCAAGATTTTTTGAATCTGTGTATGTTTTTTCATTTACGTTCTGAGTTTTAAGTGCTTCTTCTAGACTTGTGATGGTTTCTCCACAGTCTGTATCATATGTCAAAATATAGTCTTTTCCCATTCTCTCATAGACGGCAGTAGTAAATAGATGACTTCCATCCGCGTGTATGCTTACTACATTATGCATTGTATAGGCATCACTAGGGATACTTTCAGCAAACTCATTAACAGCACTTACAAGACTTTCTTGCTTTGTCAATGTTATTTCAAAGGGTTTTGACCATTCAGATGATAAGTATGTTCCAGTTGAATCACAAGCTTGAATTTTTACGATGTAATAAGTGATGCTTGGATCGACATCAACAGTGTAGTAAGTTTCATTTACGCTTTCAACTTTATCATTAATGCTTACATTGTATGAATCAGCAAAATCAATTTCTTCCCACGATAAGATGTTCGTATCTTTATCATATTCAATATTATCCACTACACCCAATTGTGTATTGATGGGAGGTTTAGGTGAATCATTTGAATTAAACACAGAAAATATGATAGCAAAGACGACAGCAAAGACGACTAGACTGATAACAGAAGATACGATTATTCTTACATTTTTATTCATCTAAAAAGAAACCTGGGTAATTAAAAGCAAATAAAGCGATAAACGCTGCCACCATAGAAACGACCACGAGGCCCGCAAATACAACGATGACTGGCCCCATAGGGTCCCTATCAGTAGCCATATTGAACGCAAAATAAAGTAAAAAATTTACAACGTATCCAGCAAGATAAATTAAAGGTAAATACATATTTGGAAAATTAGGCACCATATAAAATAACGTCGCGCCTATAAACGCTGGAATAAAAAATATTACAGTAGCGAAAGCGAAATATACATACCAAAGCGTATTTTCCCCGGAGCGTTTTAAAAAATGAATAGAAATCCCAGCAGGAATCGCAAAGATTTCTGGTACAATAATAAGAAATAGCAATAAATAAATAAATTCACTTGCCGAATTAAAGATGACTGGCCAAATCAGATTAAAGATGACTGGCCAAATAAAATAAAAAATTAATGAGATAAGTGACAAAACAATTATAATATTTAATTTTCTATTTTCTAAAATAGATCCAATAAGTCCTGATAACATAAATTTAATATCCTTTCTTTCTATAAGCATCTCTTTTCACGAGAAGAAGATGAATTTTCTTACAATTTTATTCATCTAAAAAACCGGTAATGGAAAACCAACAGTAAATAATAATGAGTAAGCAAGGCCAATAAAAATGGCGGCAGTTAAGAAGAAAATAATGAACGTTGGAATCAAATTTTCTTGTGTAGAAAAGTGATTAACCACAACGTAAGAGATAAGAACTATACCCATCGCGCCTAGCGAAATAAGTGGAAGATAAACTGGATCGATGGATAAAAAAGTAGTTAAAAACATAGAGAGATAAAAGCTAATGAGACAGCCGACAAGAACAAAAGCGAGCCACTTCTTTTCAAGACCAAATCTAATTATGTAAAAAACAGTCAACAGAAGAACTAAAATGAATCCAGCAAGAAGAATTATTATACCTAGATGAAAGTTAGATGAAATAATAACACCCCTACAAAAGTATGATATGATTATTGTCCATAAACCAAATAATAAAAGATGGATTTTCTTATTTTCTATTATTGTGCTAATAAGTTCTGAAATCATAATTAATATTCTTCCTTCCTATAAGCATCTCTTTCAATTAATAGAAGATGGATTTTCTTACAAAGTTTAACGATTTCATCGTTATTTTGTTCACTTACCGCTAGCATTAATTCGTCGATGGCATTATCAATTTTAATATCATACGTACGCGTACCAAGTGCTTCTTGGCTAGGCAAAGAATGAATTTCATCGTGAATATTTTGAAGTTGTCTTTTAACGTCTCTATCTTCCACTACTTCGATGAGCCTAGCGATGCGACCTGCATAATTTTTAACAACTCTTGCTTCTTTATGATCAATTCTTTCTTGCTCTGCACTTTTTTCATTGAAGATGTAAAACGTTATGAAAAGGATTAAATATAAACCAAATAGCACTGCATTCGTAGTAATAGAAGGAACGATATCAATTAATTCCAAACATAAGAACACGATATTAGCGATAAAAGATGCAATAAAGTAGATGACACCAACAACATAGTAGGTCATTTGATAAATATGACTTCCCATCGTTTTTGTTTTTAATAGCGGAATTAAAATTAAAGATAAGTAAGAAACATGAATAAAAGCATACGCTACCCAAGTAGACTCTGTGTGGATTGTTCCTGCAATTAAAAAGAAACAAAGATTAAAAACAACAATAAACACTAAATCTAATACGATTGTAGCAATTAAAATCTTATTTTTTAGTTTCATAATTTTGCTAAAAGTTCCTTTCTTTTCGCGTCATATTCATCTTTATCGATCAAGCCTTGGTCAAATAAAGTTTTTAATGTTTGAAGTTTTGTAGCGACATCATCATTGCCTTTAGGCTTATCTAAACCCATATTATTAGAGTTATTATTTTGCATCGCATTAAACATGCCTAAGCCTGCACCTAAACCCACTCCGATACCGGCTCCACCACCGCTACCTTCATTTTCTGCTGCCGCTTTTAAAATTTCGGCTTGTCTTTGTCTTTGCCAATTATCACCTAACGTCTCAAAGACCGCTTTATCAGCCTGTGCATGTCTCAACTTGGCAATTGTTTCCATGCCAATCTCATCATATTTACGTCGCAATTCATCATCTTCTAAATCTAAAGCGCTGACGACGAAACGCGTACATGTTAAGCCGTACTCTTTTAAAATTTCATCCATGTAAGGTTCGATAATTTCACTAAATTCATCGAGTCTTGCATCGATTCCTAAAAGTTCCATATTCGATTCTAGTAAAGCGCGAGCGATAACTGATTTAATCTTAGATTGGAATTGACTAATAAAGTATTTATTTAGACCAACTTCAGACTCAAAATCCATGTTGTTGCCAATTAATTTTTCCAAAAATAATTGAGGATTTTTTATTTGCACTTTGTAAGCTCCACGACATTTGATTTTCGTCGCGATGCCTAACAATTTATCTCTTACTTGAATAGGTGAATCCGTTCCCCATTTAATTTCTACACTGTGTGTGGTTCTAACGAAGTAGACACGGCAATTAAAAATGGAAACACCACCAGAAAATAAGTTTCTTAGACTAGTGATAAAAGGATAATTTTTCGTCGATAATTTATAAGTGCCATTACTGAAT
Organism: uncultured Bacilli bacterium; assembly: GCA_944363535.1. Classification (GTDB taxonomy): domain Bacteria; phylum Bacillota_I; class Bacilli_A; order RFN20; family CAG-826; genus CALVUG01. The sequence goes on along the minus strand of CALVUG010000004.1, from coordinate 2,276 downwards.
ACTTGCTTAATTATACCTCCATCGACGAAGATGGCTTCTTCGCCTGGCTGCACAATTAAAGTTGAATTCGTATTGAAATCTTCGCTTGGATACAAATTTATTAAATAATCAGGCGAAGAATCATTTTTAATGACTTCAGTCCAAGTTTTTTTCACTTCACTACGTTTAAATAATGACATAAATTATTTCTCCTTCCTTTCTAAGGATAATCGATGCGACAAATCGAACCACGACAACGGAAATAGACACGATGAATAATTTTTATTAAAGCGAGAATAACGCCATATTTTTTTATCGCTAATAAAGCATATTCCGAACAAGTTGGCTTAAAATTACATTTTCTTCGCCGATCAGTTTTAGCGTAATGCTGATAAAGATGGACGAGCCCCGTGATGATAGACGGAGATAAAATCAAGAAAGTATAACTACCGATAATAAGAGTGATAATAAAAATGCTTAAGACAACATTTTCATTTAATAGCTCATTAAGAGCGGGACTTAAAAAATTGCTGTTCTTCAATAAGAAATAAAATCCCACTCCTAATGAAACGATAAAAAGCAAGAACAAGATAATATAACAAATACATTTAGTAAGTGTAGTGTTAGGTCTACTTAGAGGATGATTTAAAACATATTTGAAGACAAAATCATGTTCTTGCTTATCAAACTTCATAACTAACTATTTAGCTTTTCTTTCTCTTACTAAAGCCTTAAGACCTTGAATCGATCTTTCAGAAGCTTCAGGATTAGTGATAGAAATCGCTAATTTGTCGCCTGGGACAACAATCATGAATTGATTGTAATCCATAAGAATTCTTTGATAAATATTCGTCGTCAAACCACGTCTCTTGAGAACTTCACGTTCTTCTGAACCAGTTTCAGTGTAGATGCTAACGATATCTTTGTAGAAATATTCAGCGGTTCTAACTTTCTTACCATCTTCATCAAGATTCGTCGTCCATTGATAAAGGAATAATTCTTCATCGGTGAAGAAAACCCAAGTCACTTGATAAGAAGAAGAACGCCATAATAAATCTTTTCCAAGTTTAGTAAAAATATTTCTGTCACTAAAATTGTAACCTTCAAAAGAAATAGCTTTTACTTTACTTACTTGTGTTGGATCAAGACCAATCTTTCTTAAACCTTCACTCTTGTGGTCGATCGCGTGAACGACTTTGCTCACAAGTTCATCATATTTTTTGTCGTTAAGCTTTCCAAAACCTAAACAACCACCTTTTCCTAAGAAATAGTCGATGACTTGTTTTTGTTCTTTGCTGCGACCAGCTTTTAAATTCTTTTCTTTTTGACTAGCAAATAAGCCCATAAATAATACCTCCTATATAGAAAAGATTTTGCTCTTTTAAAGCCAATTTGGTCTCGCTACTCCTAACATGCCAAACAAGGAATTTACATCCATATCGGAGTAGCCATATTCTTTTGCTTGCGATAAAGTTTCCAAATAATTTGGAACTGTATCGAAATATTTTCTTTCGTAATAATCGTATTTTATATAACTAAGTAAAACGTAATAAATGCCTTTAGGAGTAATCATATTCGCCGCATTAATATATTGTTCGCATTTTTCGATATCATCTTTCGTATGTAAGAAAGGAATTTTTCCTTTTAAAGTCGCAATCGCGGCAGCGAAGAAAATATCTCCATTATCAAAATTATCTTGCATAGCAATTTCAAAACAGGCGAGAGCTTTATCAAAAAGTTTAAGTTTCAAATATATCATTCCCATCGAGGCATTCACGTCTTTATCATCCGGATGAGCGTCTAAAGTTTTTTTATAACTACCGGCATATTTGTTCATTAAAGAAAGAGACATGTCCGCGACTGAATTAAAAGTAGAAATATTAATAGGCGAATGACAATATTCGCATTCTTTTTGTGAAATTGATACCGGCGCGCCACAGCCAGGACAATTCAACTTAATAACTTCTATGGACATATATTAATTAAGACCTTTCATCAACAAATCATAAATATAATACCCCCCCCCCGTTCATATTTGTCAACGACGTTTCATTACTTTGAGTTCCCCGTTTTTTAATGCGATTGTTTTAATTTTCGATAAAATTACAAAAAAATAGGTAAAAATGGGTATTTCCACCTCGTTTTGCCTTATTTTTGTATTATTAAAACAGCTTTTTAAAAAATGTAGGTACGAAATATGAACGACACTCAATTATTAGTCTCCCGTTTTCCGTAGCAACACAAGAATTTTTCCGTAGGTGTTTATTAAATAATGTATAAGAAAGATGCAATGCATC
>CALVUG010000003.1 GCA_944363535.1 uncultured Bacilli bacterium | reverse complement strand
TTTGCAACACAAGACCAAAACAAAATATTAATCTTTGATTAAACAAAAATAATTAATTAGTATCTACGGAAAACAAGTTTTATTCTTTTTCATCATCGTTTCATTTCTTTTCTTTTTTCTTTTTTATATCGAATAAAGAATCTTTGATGCCGACCCAAAGAATTAAACATATTTCAGCTGGGATACCAAGGATAAATAATGGCCAAGGATTGTAATCTAAGAAAGATAAGTAACAAGAAGTGATAAGTGACCACGTAAAGATGGTGGAGATGTAAAAGATATAAACTCTTTGACCCCAGACGTGATTAATAGCGAATAAGACGATACAAGAAACTGGAACTGCCCAAATGAAAGTTTGCCAATAGTTGATATCATTTACCATTAAAACCCAGACGTAGATGATCGTAGCGAGCATCCATACGAGACTTACTAAAAGGCAAGTGATCGATATTTTATTTTGTGGTCTTAAGCGGTAACGATCTTTTTCCCTACTTCTATCTTCTTTGACTAAATAATCTAAAGTGACGCCATAAAATGTCGCAAGTTTATAAAGTGTTTCTAAATCTGGCAAAGTATCGCCATTTTCCCATTTAGATACCGCTTTATCGCTATAATTAAATAATTCAGCGACTTCTAATTGGGTCATCTTTTTTTCTTTTCTTAAATTCGTTAAGTTTTTTCCAACAATTCTTTTTAATTCTTCCATGTTGTCTATTATAACTATTTTAAACTTTTAAAAAAGTTTTTTTATCTAACTCTCCAAATCAGAGAGTAGATTTTCACTATTCTATTAATTATAGATATCACTCTATTTTCTAGGTTCTTATTAAGAGGGCGACAAAAGCGAGAAAAAAGTTTTTAATTACGCTTGCTATGAAAAATAAACCTAGCAAGAAAAAAATCATCATTACTTCCATCGTCTCAGTATTCGCCATCTCGCTTGGTGTCGGAGTGGGAGTGTTTTTTGGTCAAGAATTTTTAGGACCTAAAACCAATTACGATGCTTATGATCCTTTAAATTATGAAGATGATATCGATGCATTATATAAAGAATATTCGAACTCTAATGGTGATTATTCTAGTTTTGAACCTTACGAATTAGTAAATATTGCTTACCATAAATTCGAATTAGAAGAAAATTCTTATAGTGTGACCGATGGAAACATTGCGGCTTCTATCGTCAACCAAACTTTAAGAAGTGTATCTATTAAAAATAACGATTTATATTTTAATGAATCCATTTCTCAATCCGGTATTGTAAGCGTCGCCAAAAGATTTTATCAAGAAGCGGGAAGTGTGACGACTTATAACGGTAAAGATATTAAAGATGGTGTCATGGCTTCTTGGAATGAAGAAGATAAAACTATTTCTAATTTAGAAGATTACGAAGAAGAGTGGGGTAAAACTTTAAAAAGAAGTTCGATTTATATTATCTCTTCTAAGACAGTTTTAAATAGTGAAGTAAGTAAAGAAGAAAATAACTACGTTATTAGCTTATCTTTAAATCCCACGACGAGCGTACTTCGTTACGTCAAGCAAATGGAAAAGATGTCCGATTTATCAAGAAAACCAGAATTTACTAGCGTCGAGATGAAAATTACTTTAGATGAAGATTTAAATTTGATAGAACGAGAAATCGATGAAATTTATACCGTCTACATGATGGGAGCGCACACCTCTAATGCGCATCTAATAGATTTTTATTATCCAAATGTCAAGATTGACATTCCGAGTTTAAATACAAATTTTAATTATGAAGGAGAAAATGTATGAAAAAGATGAAAGGATTTTTAAAGCAGACGGCAACTTTTTTAGTTTTGCTAACGGCATCAGGTTTTGGAAGTTATTATTTATGTATGGCTATTGGTTCACAAAGCGTTGGGCCAACCCCCATTGAACCAGATCCTGAACCGCCTTTGAAACCAAGCGAAATTTTAATGTCTTCACTTACTTCGCTTGAGACGTTTGACGTCGATGGCGAACTTAGTTTTACTTATCAACCTTCTTTAAGCCAAGGTAAAGTCTTAATTGATGCAAGCGCGGATGCGAGCGATTTAACCAATTTAAAAATTAAAGGCGATTTAGATATCAATTTTGGTGGTTCTAAAGTTAACGCAAGTGCGACTTACATCGATGAAACTTTATTTTTAGATTATAACGATTCTCATCTAAAGATGAGCAACGCAAATATTTTAAGTTTTATCGACATGTTATCATCTTTAAATATTAACGTTGCTTTACCTGATTCCTTAGTGAACCTCGACTTAGCAGGCTTACTAGGTAAAATTGAAGCCATGGAACCATTAGTGGATCCAGATGGTTACGTCTTCGAACTTGCAATCGACGAAAATATTTCCTTATTTTTTAAATCTGATTTCAATTACGAATTTACGGGTTTAAGAACGAATAAGTTCTTCTATCAAGATATGTTCGCTTTCTTGGATGTAGACATTGTTAGAACTAGTTCCGCAAGTGCAATCGTTAGCCCTGAAAGTATCGAAGGTTCACCAATTTATCAAAGTATGGAACCTCTGACGAATTTATTTAAGAACTTATATCATACGTTTAATTCTAAAACGAATACGTTTGATTTAAATGTGACGATGAAAGATGAAAATTTATTACCTTTAATTAACTTAGCTGGTGATTTATCTTTCGATTTAAACGTTAATCAATATGCTTTAGATTTTAGTTTAAATGAAAACGCGAGAAGCCATAACTTCGAACTTTATTATTTAGATGAGGCGATCTATTTAAATCAAGGGGACGTTAACTTCATTAGCGTCCAAAGCGAATCTATCGCTTCCTTAGTGTCTTATCTTCTTCAACAAATTGGAGATGAAACTTTATCTAGTTTCTTAACGGAAGTTTCCGAAGGCTTAGCGATGGATGAAATTATGAACATTCTTTCTAATTTAGAAAATCTAAATAGTTGGATTACTAAAATTGATGTAAGCGAAAATGTAACTAGTATTACTTTCGATTTATCAGTCTTCGGTTTAGAGATGGAAGCGTTCACTTTATCTTTATCATCTACAAATGAACTTATTGGGGTTTCTTTAGATGACGTCAGTTACGGTGGTTACCATTTCGATTTAGAATTAAATCAAATTACTTACGATTTAAAAACTCCTGAAGTAAGTAAATACGTCGCAATTGATCCAGCGTTTAATCTTATTCCAACAATATTTAATTTAACGAAACAAAATCAATTTAGAATTGAATTAGAAGGGGAAATGGTATCTAGCGATATTAATACACCTGAACTTACTTTAGATGGTGGCTTCCAATTTGACGTTTATGAAAAATTTGGTTTTGGCGAAGTGACTCTAGTGGATCGCTCTAATTATTCGCATCGTATCCAAGCGGATTACCGTAAAGACAATAATTTACTCATGGCTTATAACTCTAATTTAAGAGCGAAGATGGATGGGAACGCTATCGAAGATGTGATGAACATGATAAAAGAAGTCATCTCTAACCGCGATGAACATTTCATGGAATTATTTGGTGATATCATTACGATGATTGAATCGACGCCTTTATACACGGCCTTAATGGGTGGGGATTATGGTTTACTTTTAGCGACGCCTAGCATTTCAAATTTAAATGTTACAGATACGTTAATTTCCTTCAATCTTTCTGGAGCGTTATTAGGCTTCGATGATTTAAATATGCTAATTTCTATTCGTTACGATGAATCTAATTTATATGGTTTAGATATTTCTAACGTGACTTTTGGAAGTGAAACTTTAAATATTTCTTTAGATTTAAAAGCTTACGATGCTTCTTTAGAAGCAGGTAGACTAAAAATTTCTGATACTTACTTCGATTTTAACGATTTGAGATTGTTCTTAGAATTAGGTATCAATACCGCAGTCCATAACGATTATCATTTCGAAGGTAATGTCAATTTAAATCTTTTAAGCATTATGAATGTCGATTTACCAGTCGACATCAAAATTAAAAACGAGGCTGGAAACGTCTCTTTAGCGATTGATTTGCCTGATGTTCCCGTCATCGCTGCGGTAAACGATAATACTGATTATATTCAATCGAGTGTTTTTAACATCGAAAGAAGTGCTTCTATTTATTATAGAGATGGTCTTATCTATTTAGAAAAGACGGATTATGATCAAAAGACGGGCTTATTTAGTTCAAAATATGATGTCACTTATACCCAAGTAGTGGATTTAGATACGTTCTTCAATAACATCTTAGATTACATGTTAGAGTTCATCTTAGATTTACGCGATATGTATCTTAATATGATCGAAACTTCGTCGCCTAATACGGAAGGTCAAATCATCCACTATGAAAATTTAATTAACAACTTAGAATATAATTCTACTGGTCAATATTTCTACCTCGATTTCAATCTATATGAACTAACTAAGAATGAAGACTTAAGTAACATTCTCATCAAAGTTTATGCGGATGAAGTAAAGAAAGAATTAAAAGGGATCGACGTCACACTTAACATTAACGTCGGTGTTCCTATTTCCTTAAATGCTTCCTTAAATTTAGTGAACTTAGGTGAAGTAGTGGATTTATCGAAGATGAATAATTTTATCAATGAACATCAAAACGATGAATTAGGAGTCACCAAGGTTTACGAAGTGGAAGCTTAGTGAACATTCATCTCCTTTTCACTCTTCGGGCTAGGAAAAATAAATTCTTAGCCCTTTTCTTTTGCTTAATTTTTTCATATTTTTAGCTTTTTCTTTCGCTTTTATTATTTCTTTAATATATTAAGGAAAAAGAGGGTGTTGCTTAAAAAAATTAAGCGAAAAAATTTATGAAAAAAATTTATTTGCAAAGGCTAAATTTAGCCATTATTATGTAAGTAAAGAAAGTGCTTAAACGTTTAAGCAGTGACGATTAGGCACACATTTGGAGGAATGCTAATGAAAAGAAAGCTATTCACAATTTTGCCACTTTTATGTGGAGTGGCGCTCGTCATGGGGGTTTCTTCATGCGATCCAGGTCCTGCCCCTGGTCCAGGTCCTGATGAAACACATACGGTTTCTTATCTCGACGGTGAAACTGTCCTTCACACTGAAGAAGTGGAAGATGGCAATACCGCTCCTGAATGGGATCCGACAACAACAGTTACTGATAAGACGTTCCTTGGCTGGTATGGTGAACCAACGTTAACGCATGCTTACGATTTTACGACACCAGTCACTGATGACTTATCAATCTTTGGTTCATTTGTCTCTTATGAAGAAGATACGCGTCGCTGGGCGCTCGCGGGAAGTGGACAAACCGAATTACTTCGCATTTCGAACTGGGGTAAAGTGTTCAACGATGAACATTACATGGTTAAAGAAGATAATGATAGTGCGAACATCTTCACCATCGAAATTAACTTATTTATCGGCGATCAATTCCAATTCACATATCCTGTCATCGATGAAGAAACTGGTACCGTTTCTTGGGGTCACCAAAGAGGTGGCGGTTACTTAGTTGAACCAACTCGTGATGGAACGGAATATTTCTCCGTCGGTGGTGGTTTAGGGGCTGATAATTACACCTCTAACATTACGGCGAATGTCGATGGTCGTTATAAATTCACCCTTACGACTTATCCCGCTGGTGATTTCCAACTAAATGATTCACCAGAAACTTATAACAACCGTAACTATTACGATACCTTAGAATGGGAAAGAGTTGGTGAGTCGACCGAAACTAGACCAGAGACGACGACGACCTTCTACCTAAAAGGTGCAGAAATTACCGCTTGGGCCGATTTACACAATGATCACACCTTGATGGTTGAAACTGATGGCATCCATACATTAAATAACGTTTATTTAAGAGCGAGCGATGAATTTATGTTTGCTTCCTTAGTCACCGATACTGCTACTGGTGAAGTAAGTGAAGGTAATGCTTACATTCGTGGCTCTAACTTAACGGACGCTAGTAAAGAACTTGTCAGCGGTGAATCTAATATGAAAGTTCTCGCTGATGGCTATTATAACTTCGTTTATGACGCAGCCGCGGAAACGCTAGAAGTGACCAAGAACGATGAATATGTAGCACCTGTGGCCTCATATTATGTCGATGGTAACTTCGGTGGAAGAAGTTGGGGCATCGATGAAAGCTTGATGCTTACGCAAAGCGCAAGCGATCCTGATGTCATGGAACTCGCAACTCCGATTACTGTTAGCGCAGCGGGCGAACAATTAGGTATTCAATATTACAATGCTGAACTTGCAAGCCCATACGTCGATTTCTTCGCTTCAGCTTACGTGGCGGTAGCAAGTGATGCTTATGACCTCAGTGCGACGAACATCGTCTTTAACACTCCTGGTCAATATCTCATCTCTTTAAACACCTACTCTCACATCATCACGATTACGGCAGCAGCCTAAAATCATCATTTAAAAACTGTGGGTGCGGATTATCCTTCTTACCGCACCCATGGTTAATCGATGAAGTATTGATGCTTAGTGCTCTCTTCGCGGTTGATAGCTAAATTTAAAGTTTCGATGATAGCCTCAAATTTCTTTGTCTTATCGACGTCATAAAATTGATGTTCGACATTTAAGACATCAAGATAATGATGTAAAGATGAATTGAAGACGATGAGTGGTTTATCTAACTTAGTTACTTCTTCTTCTAAAGATTTAAAATCAACGATGAAACGAACGTCAAATCGTTCTTTTAAAGAAGTGATCGTCTTATCATCTAAATAAGGTAAGGAGAAGTAAGTAAATTCATTTGAATTTAATGATTTAAAGGAATTGTTAATTTCGAAGAAAAGATTATCTTCGATGAGGCAATCGACTGAGATGAGTGGAATGAAATTTAATTCCCCAAGTTTCATAAAAGTTTCCTTATCAACGCGGTAAGTGATGATAGCGTCGACGTAATTATATTTAGCAATCATATTGTTAGGGGCGATTGTGATATTGTATTTATAAGGTCTTAGATGAGTGGAAAGATGATTGATGAATCTTAAGACTTCGGCCTGATAAAGAGGAAAGTCGTTCTCACCGTAGAAGAAAAGAATATTATGAATTTCTCCGGTGGCGAGGCTTCTTGCATAAGGGTTAGAACGATACATGTAAAGATTAGCGATTTGTAAAATCTTCTGCTTCGTCGCTTCAGTGATACGTGAATCCTTCTTATCGTTTAAAACGTAAGAAACACTTGCGACACTGACGCCGCACATCTTCGCGATATCTTGCATCGTAATCTTCTTCTTCATCAAAAATAATTCTAACTTATTCTGCATATTTAAAAAAGGAAACATTTTATGGACAAAGCAGCTTTAAGACATAAAAGTGATTCGATCTATTCTTTTGCGGTAAGCGAAGACGAAGTAGAAATTCGTTTACTTACAAAAAAGGATGATGATATCTCTAAAGTTGAATTAGTGTGTAACGATAAATATTCATTTCATGAATGTGTAAAAACTTTACTTATGCCTAAAGTTTGTCATGACGATACTTACGATTATTACGTCCGTAGGATCAAATTGAAAGATAAACGCTTTGCGTACGTTTTCAAATTGACCTTACAAGACGATAAAGTTTATTACTTTAGTGAAAGTGGCGTGTCTGAAACTTACGATATTTCTAAAGGCTTTTACGATTTCTTCCAAGTTTCATTCATCAATCCTTTAGATATCATTAAGATTAATCCCATCTTACAAAACCGTCGTTTCTATCAAATCTTCGTCGATAGATTTTACGATGATAAAAGTAAAGTTAATCCGCGCATAAATATTTCATGGGGCGATAAGGTGACTCCCAAAACGATTGCTGGCGGCAATTTGAGGGGCGTTAAGCAGAAGCTTGATTACCTTTTAAGTCTTGGCATTAACGCTCTTTATTTGACGCCTATTTTTAAATCTTATTCCAATCATAAATACGATACGATCGATTACTATCAAATTAGTGAAGATTTCGGTGATGAAGAAGATTTATCTTCCTTAGTGAAAGAACTTCATAGGAACGACATGATCATCTTACTCGATGGCGTATTCAATCACGTTTCCGATGATTTTTTTGCTTTTAAAGATGTAAAAGAAAAAGGGAAAGTTTCTAAATATTATCATTGGTTTTTTATCGATGGGGAAAAAGTCGATGAAAGTAAGAAAAATTATGAAACGTTTGCGAGTTGCCCCAATTTACCTAGATTAAATTTAAACGATGAAGAAGTGCAAGATTACATCATCGAAGTGGCGAAGCATTACGTCACTAAGTTCAACATCGATGGCTTTAGACTCGATGTGAGCGATGAAATTCCCCACACTTTCTGGCTAAAATTTAGGTTCGAACTTAAAAAGATTAAAAAAGATATCGTCTTACTTGGGGAAAATTGGCATAACGCCCATACGTATTTAAATACAGGCTTCGAATTCGATAGCATCATGAACTATGCCTTTACTAAAGAAGTATTAAATTATGTAGCTTACGAAAAAAGTGGTGCAAAGACGTTTAAGAATCGTTTGATTTCCAACTTATTTAGATATAAACGTAACGTCAATTACAATTTGTTAAATTTACTTTCTAGTCATGACGTCGATCGTTTCTTAGAAGACTGTAAGCATAATGTCAATCGTTACCTTATCGCTTACGCCTTACTTTATACCTACATCGGTGTCCCTTGTTTATATTACGGTGATGAAATTGGTTTAGATGGAGGTTATGATCCATATAATCGCGCTTGCTTCATCTGGGATGAAAATAAGTGGGATAAAAAAATTAATGAAACGATTAAATCTTTACTTGCTTTGCATAAGGAAGAGAAGATGAACGAACTCGAGATAAATATCATCGAAAAAGATGGTGTCTTAATCCTAGAAAGATTTAACAAAAATAAAGTAGTAACTTTATACGTCAATTTATCTAACAAGGTCAAAACGATTTTGCCCAAAGGGGAAATCGTCTTAGCAAACAATTTCAATTTTAAAAACTTACTACACGAAGGATTTCTTATCACGAAGGAGGTAAAAAAACTATGAAAAGTAAGAAACTTATTTCTACCTTATTGCTCTCGACTTTAGTTATTGGACTCGCTAGTTGCGGTGGGGGCGATGACCCAGATGATGGCGGAGACGGAAGTGTCTTCGATAAGTTTGATGGGAATCTAGAAGTCGGGGCGACGATCAAAGTCGTCGAAAACGATACAGCTATTAAGATGGGCTATCTCGATGAATTGCTAGATGCATTTAATGAAGCTTATGCGGAATATAACATCACCGCAGTCGACGCCAATCAAGGTGAATTTGCTGATCTTCCTAATAGTGGGCCTTATGGTTATGGGCCAGATGTCATCTATCAGGCCAATGACGTCTTGATGGGTTGGGTGCAAGATAGGCATGTCACTCCTCTTCCCGTTGAAAAGATCGAAGCTTATCAAAGTGGAGTTATTCCTAGCGCCGCTCAAGCGGCATATCAAGCGGAAGTGGGTGGAGTAAATTACACCTTTGGTGTACCGCTCAACATCCAATCACCTTTACTCTATTACCGTAAAGATTTGTTGCCTGCGGATTGGGAAACGACTTGGGACGATGATCAAAATGGTGTCCCTGATATGGTCGAAAACTTAGTAGATTTGTATGAATTTTCAAAAATTTATCACGAACAAGATAACACTAAGTATGGATTTGAATTTTCTTTAAATGATTTCTATTTCTCGAGTGGTTATTTGTTTAGTTATGGAGCTTATTTATTTGGTGATAATAATAGAGATGATACCGATATTGGTTTACATGCTGGTGATGCAAGATATGGCGTCCAAGTGTTAAGACAATTTGCCGCGGAGATGAGTGCAGCTTGTATCGATGATAGCGCAAAACTTGCTATCTCTGGGTCGATGGCGTCAGGTAAATATTTTTCTAGCGTGACTACTCCTGATGTAAGAAGCGTCATCGTTTCTACCTTAGCGACGACTTATCAAAGTGAAAAAGGTTTAACTTTAGAAGAAGCGACCGCTTTAGCGGAAGAAAATGTCATCGGTGTGCCATTCCCTGATTTACCAGCGAATGGTGATTTAATTAATCCTAGCGATGAAATGATCGAATGTAAGCAGATGGGTGGCATCAATGGCTATGCGATGTCAAGTTATACGAAATATCCTAATGCTTCCTTAGCGTTCATCAATTTCGCGACGTCTTATGAGATGGCGAAATTAAGAGAAGAATTTTTACAAATTGCTCCGGCTAGAAGTGACGTTTCGGCGGAATCGACTGAACTTTCGAAGCAACTTTTCGACCGCGTCTCTAACGGTAGCATCGTTCTTATGCCTTCAATTAAAGCTATCGACCAAGTGTGGACCCCAGCTGGTTCTTTTATGGGCGATGTGGCGGCGGATTCAAATCGCGGGGCGAATGCTAAATATGATACGTTAGATAAGATTCAAGCCGCTTTAGAACAATTATCGCAAGATATTTACGATGCGATTCATTTATTAGATAGATAATGTTAATTATTTACTTTTAAACAACTAAAAGGAGGAGAAGTTGATGAAGAGAGCCTTTCGAAGATTAGGAATTAAAATAAGCGATTCTTGGACGAATTTTATCAACTTCTTCAAAGTCGCAAATACCAATACGAAAGCGAGCATGAGCCTCATGGGCTTAGGCCAATTTATGTATCGTCAAGTGGGCCGAGGCATCATGTATTTAGGTGTAGAAATTTTAGGCATTCTTTTCTTTGCTATCTATGGTTTCCAATGGATCGTTGGTCTATTTACCTTAGGAACGGTACAAGGTGATCCTTGGACTGGAAAACAAGGCGATAATTCGGTCATCTTCATGTTATTAGGCCTCATGTCCGTCTTCCTTTTAATCTTATTTATCGCACTTTATATTTCTAATGTTCGCGACGCGAACAATACATCTAAATTAGTGTTGAAAGGTGAAAAGCCCAAGAAATTTAAAGATGATTTAAAAGACTTATTAGATAAGAAGTTCTATAAGACGGTCTTATTCTTACCATTACTTGGCACGATCATCTTTAGCGTCATTCCAATCGTCTTCATGATCTTAGTGGCGTTTACAAATTATGGTGAACCTTACATTCCTCCCGTCTTAGTGGATTGGGTTGGATTAGAAAATTTCGTCCAAATTTTTTCCTTAGGAGAAATTGGCCCGACGTTCTTCAAAATCTTAGGGTGGAATATCCTTTGGGCTGTGGCGACGACGTTATTAAATTACGTTTTAGGTTTGCTTTTAGCAATCTTACTTAATAAAAAGATTGTCAAAGGTAAATTCTTCTGGCGATTATTTCCTATTTTAGCGTATGCTATTCCGGGTTTCATCACCTTGACGGCTTTCAAATTTATGTTCGCACAAGGTGGCCCAATTAACAATATGATTACCTCTAATGGGGGAAGTCCAATTCCGTTTTTAACGGAAGATGGGACGTGGTGGGCGAGATTTATCGGTCTAATGATCAATGCTTGGCTTACCATTCCTAGCGTCATGCTCTTAGCGACGGGTATTTTAAGTAACATCAATAGCGATCTTTACGAAGCCGCTAAAATTGACGGCGCAGGCTCAGCTAGACAATTTAAAGATATCACTTTACCTTTCGTCATCTTCGCCACGACTCCAACGTTAATTACTTCCTTCATCGGTAATTTCAATAACTTCGGTGTGTTCTACTTTTTAAGGTCCACGGTGACCACGGAAGGATATTTTGTTTCTAATGATACGGATTTATTAATAAACTGGTTATATCGTCTTTCCATTGATAATCAATTTTATTCGATTGGGGCAGCAATATCATTAATTATATTTATAATTACTTCGTCTATTTCTTTAATTATATACATTAAATCCCCAGCTTATAAGAAGGAGGATACTTTCCGATGAAAACTATGACTTTAAATCGGTCGAGCACTAAGGCGATGAATTACAAGGTAAAAAAAGTTCTTGGTGCGGTAGCGATATATTGCGTCTTAATTATCGTCTGCGCTATTTTCCTTTTCCCATGCTTATGGCTCATCTTATCTTCCTTTTCAGCGACTGGTTCGCTTTACGATACCCCAGGGTTTTTTCCCGAATCTTATTCTTTTGACGCTTTCATCAAATTGTTTACCGATACGGCGAATCACAATTATCCGCAGTGGCTCGCAAATACTTTAGTGATCGCTATCTTCAATTGTATTTTCTCTACGCTTTTAATTATTGGCACAGCTTACGTCATCTCCTATTTCCAATTCAAAGCGAGGAAAGGTTTGATGAAATCCGCTTTAGTGCTTTCGATGTTTCCAAGCTTCATGGGGATGACGGTCATTTACATTTTGATGACGCAGTTCAACATCGTCAATAACATCTGGGGTTTAGTCTTAATTTATTCTTGTACCGCTCCTTTAGGTTACCTCGTCCAAAAAGGTTTCTTCGATACGATTCCACAATCGATTTACGAAGCGGCCAAAATTGATGGGGCAACGAATGCCAGAATATTTACGACTATCACTTTGCCTTTGGCAAAACCCATCATCGTCTATACGGCTTTAACAAGTTTTACTTGGCCGTGGTCAGATTTCATCCTTCCTAAATTATTGCTGATTGAAAAAGACAATTGGACCGTCGCGGTTGGTCTAATGCAACTAGGGCAAGACGAATTTGCTAGGTTCGCCGCCGGTAGCGTCTTCATCGCTGTTCCAATCGTCGTCTTATATTTCTTCTTAGTTAAGTACATGGTCAATGGTATGACTAGCGGTGCTGTGAAAGGATAATTAGTTATGGCAAAAGTTACATTAGTGGACGTCTCCAAAGTTTATAAAGGCAACGTGCGTGCCGTATCAGATTTTAATTTAGAAATTGAAGATGGGGAATTCATCATCTTCGTCGGCCCATCGGGCTGCGGTAAATCGACGACTTTACGGATGATCGCTGGTCTAGAAGAAATTACTTCCGGTAAAATTTATATCGGCGATACGTTAGTGAATAACATCGAACCGCGTGACCGCGATATTGCTATGGTTTTCCAAAACTATGCGTTATATCCTCATATGTCGGTCTTTGATAACCTTGGTTATTCTTTAAAATGTCATCACGAAAAGAAAGAAGTTATCAAAGAAAAAGTTAATAGCGTCGCGAAGTTACTTAACATTGAAGAATTATTAGAAAGAAAGCCAAAAGAACTTAGCGGTGGGCAAAGGCAAAGAGTCGCCTTAGGAAGATGTTTAATTAGAAACCCGAAAGCTTTCTTATTCGATGAGCCGCTTAGTAATCTAGACGCAAAACTACGCGTCCAGATGCGTAGCGAAATTTCTAAGTTACATAAGCAAGTGGAGGGAACTTTCATCTACGTCACTCACGATCAAACTGAAGCGATGACGATGGGGGATCGCATCGTCGTCATGAAAGATGGTTTCGTCCAACAAATCGATACGCCGGTCAATTTATATGAACATCCTGTCAACGTTTTCGTCGCCACTTTCTTAGGTTCGCCTCAGATGAACATTTTTAAAGTTACTTTAAAAGGCGATAAATTAATCTTAGATGAAAACACTTCTTTAACTTTATCTGAGAAGACGAAAAATAAGATGATGGCAGGTTACGATGAACAAAATTTAATTTTAGGGATTAGACCTTCAGATTTTGATATCGCCAGTAAAGAAGATTACGATTTCTACGTCGAAAAAATCGACTTAGTGGAAAAACTCGGTAATGAGACTTTATTATATCTATCTTTACCGGGAAGAGAAGAGAACACTATCGTATCTTTGAAGATGGATATGGGCGATGATTTAAAAGGTCCTATCTATCTAAAAGTGAATAAAGATAAGATTCATCTATTTAATGAAGATGAAGTTTCCATCTTAAAAATTAACGATTATAACTACATCCCCGTCACTTTAAAACTTGAAGCTGCGGATCTGATCATCGACAAGAAATATACGATCAAAGATTTCTTAAATAAGTCCTTAGTGAACGAATTTGGTAGCGATGAAGGTAAGATTAGAGTGCCTTCAGAAGCTTTTAAATTAAATCGCGAAAATGACGATGATTTTGAAGTGGAAGTGGAAATAAGAGCCAAAGATGTTCGTTCCAAATCTAACGTCTACTTTGCAAGGATGAAAAAAGACTTCATTCGTATCACTTTCATGTGCGATAAAGATAAGCATTTTAAAGTGGGGGATAAAGTTAAACTTTACGCGCCTTTAAATACGTTAAGTGTGTGCGATAAAGACGATAATGTGATTATGGTCAATGATGAAATTAGTAAGCCTATTATCGATGTCGAAACGAAAAAAATTGGTCAAGAATTTTACGTTATGCACGAAGATAAAGCTTTCGTCAAAGCGCATAAATATTTGCTCGTCGAAAAACTTTATGATTTAAACGCGAAGATGCTTTTAGTAAGCCATGATCAAAAAGGTGAATATTTAACTTTAAGAATCGATCGTAATGACGATTTCTTCAACGGTATGCTCCTATATACGAAAGTGAAGAAAATTAAGAAATAAAAGAAATAATTTATTAAATTGTATTTAATAAAATCTTCACTTATTTCATAGTTTTAATTTCTCATTTATTTTAAAAGATTAATCTTATAAAATTGAGGTATGGAAAATTCTAGTTTAAGACATATCGCGGATTCGCTTTATTCTTTTGCTTTGTCTATAAATGAAGTAGAAATTAGATTAATCACGAAAAAAGATGATGATATCGTTAAGGTGGAACTTATGTATAACGAAAAATATAAGTTCCATAAATTTGTTAATTTTTTAGAAATGAAGAAAGTTGCGAGTGATGATAGTAAAGATTATTACGTCATTAGACTTAAGCTTACTGATAAAAGACTGGCTTACGTCTTTAAAATTACTTTGAAAGATGGAAGTATCAAATACTTTAGTGAATTTGGGGTAAGCGATAGTTACGATATCAAGCAAGGGCAATTTAATTTCTTCCAAGTTTCTTATATCAATAAGAATGATCTAATTAAAGTGAGCCCAGTATTAGCGAATAGACGCTTCTATCAAATATTCGTCGATAGATTTAATAAAGAGGATAATTTAAATCCACGCATCAACATAAGATGGGGTGAGGATATTACTTCTTCTTCTATCGCGGGCGGAACGTTAAAAGGCATTTTAGATAAACTTGATTACATCGAGTCTTTAAATGTGAATGCTTTATATCTTACGCCTATTTGTGAAGCTGAAACGAATCATAAATATGACACAATTGATTATTTTAAAGTCGCAAGTGACTTCGGAAGCGATATCGATTTAAAAAATCTTGTCGATGAAGTGCATAAAAGGAAAATGATTATCTTACTTGATGGTGTTTACAATCACGTCTCCACGCATTTCTTTGCTTTTGAAGATGTTAAAAAATATGGAAAGAAATCTAAATATTACGATTGGTTTTATATCGATGGGGATGAAGTCGATATGAAAAAAGGGAATTATGAATCTTTTGGTACCGCAAAATTCTTGCCTAGACTTAATCTAAATAATTTAGAAGTGCAAGATTATTTAATTGAAGCTGCGAAGCATTACGTCATCAATTTCAATATCGATGGTTATCGACTCGACGTGAGCGATGAAATTCCTCATTCATTTTGGATTAGGTTAAGAAACGAATTAAATAAGATTAACGCTAATATCGTCTTACTCGGCGAAAATTGGCATGACGCACATGCATTTTTAAATGATGGTTTCGAATTTGATAGCATCATGAATTACGCTTTTACGCGTGATGTTTTAGATTACGTCGCTTATGAAAGAATTGACGCAATAAAGTTTAAAAATCGCTTAGTGAGCAACTATTTTCGCTACAAAACGCCGATAAATTACAATTTATTGAACTTACTTTCTTCGCACGATATCCCGCGTTTTTATAGCGAATGTAAGGAAGATATTGATAAGTTATTTATCGGTTATGCCTTACTTTATACTTACATTGGTGTGCCTTGTTTATATTACGGTGATGAGATTGGTCTAACTGGCTTAGCGGACCCAAATAATCGTAAGTGCTTCGATTGGGATGAAAGTCAGTGGAACTTCGATATTTTAAAGATGATCAAAGCCTTAGCAAAAATTCACGAAGAACAAAATATTAATAGCTTAGGTATTAGTGTAGATTGCGATAAGAACTTATTCATCTTAAAAAGATTTGATGAAGAAAAAGAAATTAAACTTATCATCAATATGAGCAAAGATGTTTCTGCTTACCAAATAGATGATGAAAAAATTCTTCTTAGCCATAACTATAAAGAAGATAAATTATTAGCCAAAAGTTTCGTTTTAACTCTCAATAAATTGAAGTAAGCCAAGTGATAAAATTTCGTCTATCCGAAAAATTGTGAGATGAAAATTGTTAATTTTGCCTATTTTTGTGTATAATTATGTTATAAAATTTCGTCTATCCGAAAAAATAGGAGATGAAAATGATGTTTGCAAGAGATTTATATTTACACCAATTGATCGCTAAAAAAGATAGTAGTTTAGTTAAAGTCATCACAGGCATTCGTCGCGTTGGTAAATCTACTTTGCTATTCTCTTTGTTTTATAATTATCTACTTTCCATTGGTGTCAAAGAAGAAAACATCATCAAAATTCAATTCGATAAGATGAGCGATTTTAAATATCGTAATCCTTATCATCTTTTAGATTACGTGAAGACGCGCATGATTTATGCTCATGAAAAATATTATCTTTTCATCGATGAAATTCAATATTTAGAAAAAGCGACGGTAGAAGGGGTAAATGGTTCCATCTACATTTACGAATTATTAAATGAGTTAAATAGTTACGATACACTAGATATCTACGTCACTGGTTCGAATTCGATGATGTTATCGAGCGATATTCTTTCTATCTTCCGCGGAAGAATTGATGAAATTAGAGTCTATCCTCTAACTTATAAGGAATATTTTACGAACGTCGAAGATAAAAAAGATGCTTTGAAGAATTATTTAATTTATGGTGGTATGCCTTTGATTTTAGAGATGAAAAGTGAGCAAGAAAAAGATGATTACTTACATAATTTATTAAAAAATGTGTACCTAAAAGATATTATCGAAAGACATCATATCGAAGAAAATAAAGATGTTTTAGATGCTTTATTAGCCTTTCTATCTTCTTCGACCTCCTCTTTAGTTAGTGTCACTAAATTAGCGAACACTTTTAAAACTAACTTAAAACGTAACGTTGCCCCATCGACGATAAATAAATATCTTACTTATTTTAGCGATGCTTTCATTGTTAAAGACGCCCAAAGATACGACGTTAAGGGTCGAAAATATATCGGCTCTCCGCTCAAATATTATTTTGTCGATACGGGTTTAAGAAATGCTTCGATCAATTTTCGTCAAGTGGAAGAAAATCACTTGATGGAAAATGTCATCTTCAACCATTTGCGAGTCTTAGGTTTTAAAGTTGACGTCGGCAATTATAATTATAATTATAAGGTCGAAGGAAAAAATTATAAGAAACAATTAGAAATTGATTTCGTCGCGACGAAAAATAATACGAAATATTACATCCAATCTGTCCATACGTTAAGCGATGAAAAAAAATACCTTGAGGAAACGAAAGCTTTCGATCTTTTAAAAGATGCATTCAAAAAGATCATCGTCGAAAAGGAATGTCTTTTAGCTTATTTTGATGAACGAGGTTATTATCATACGAGCTTAGAAGACTTCTTGTTAGACGATAAGTGGATGTAGTTTTTTATGACCTTCATTCACCTCATCTTTCAAATAGTGAAATATTTTCGTAACTCCTTGTTTATTTTTTAAATAAATTTTTATATCATATTGACTGTATTTCGTTAGGATTACAAGGTATGGAACAAGAACGATTAAATAAAATATATAAAGCGACATCGAGACAAATCTACGATGAATTTAATACTTCCGCACATGGGCTCAGCGCGAAAGAAGCGGAAGAAAGATTATTAAAAAATGGGCCTAATATTATCGCTAAGAAGAAAAAAGAAAATACTTTTAAAGTCTTTTTTAAAAACTTCACCTCCATGTTAGCGATCCTCCTTTGGATTGCTGGGACGATTTCTATCGTCGCTTGCTTCATCGCTGAAGAAAGTGAATCTTCGATCGGACCTTTAAAAGATCCAGGGATGCTTTATCTCGCTATCGCGATATTTTTAGTTAATATCATCAACGGTCTATTTTCATTTTTTCAACAACATAAAGCGATGAAATCGACCGAAGCACTTTCGAAGATGCTTCCAAGTTACGCCCGTGTCATTAGAGACGGCCAAGAACAACAAATCGAAGCGAAAGATTTAGTCGCCGGTGATATCATCATCCTTTCTGAAGGGGATAGAATAAGCGCGGATGCGCGCATCTTGAACTGCAACGATTTAACGTGTAATCAAAGTGCGTTAGATGGAGAAGCGACGCCTTCAAGGAAGACGAGCGAACCACATAAAGAATTACCGGAAACTTCCATTCGTGCGAAAAATATCGTCTTCGCTGGTACGTCAGTTTCTACTGGCACGGCAAGATGCGTCGTCATCGCCACGGCGATGGACACGGAATTTGGTAAGATTGCTTCTTTAACGCAAGAAATTGGTGAATCAAAATCGCCTTTAGAAAACGAAGTAGAAAAGATGACGAAAACAATTGCTTTAATTGCTTTAAGTATCGGTTTAATTGTCTTTATCTTTTCAGTTATCACCTATGGTGTCGTCGAAGGTTTTGATAAACCGAGCATGTATTTACAACAATTTGTCGTCGCCTTAGGGATGATCGTCGCTTTCATTCCTGAAGGGTTACTGCCCACAGTTTCTTTATCGTTAGCAAAAGCTGTCCAAAGACTTGCTAAAGAAGGGGCATTAGTGAAATCTTTATCTAAGGCTGAAACGCTTGGTTCGACGACTGTCATTTGTTCAGATAAAACGGGCACTTTGACGAAGAATGAAATGACCGTTAAATATTTATATTTACCGACGGGCGAACTTAGCGTCACCGGAAGTGGTTATTCTTTAAAAGGGGAAATTTTAAATGAAAGAAAAGAGCCAATTACGGCTTTAAATAATAAAGATTTAAAAGCGTTACTTACTTGTGGAGCGTTATGTAGTGATGCCAAAATCGTCCATAAGAAAGAAGAGAATAGATTTATCGTCTTAGGTGATCCTACTGAAGCTTGTTTAGGTGTCGTCGCAGAAAAAGGTTTAGTAAGTGGGCCAAATATTACAAGAATTACGCCTCGTATTAGAGCCTTACCTTTCGATAGCGTAAGAAAGATGATGACGACTATCCACCAACTCGACCGCGAAGTCGATGGGGCGCAGCGTATCGCTTATACGAAAGGTTCGCCAAAAGAGTTAATTGATAAATGTAAATACATTTTAGAAAACGGTAAGATTAGAGAAATTAACGAAGATGATAAAAAGAAAGCCATGGCGGCAAATGATAAATACGCTAGGAATGGCTTAAGAGTTTTAGGGATGGCGCTTCGTTACATTAAGCGTAGCGATAAACTTCCTCTAGCTATTTCCGATTATACGCCTGAACTCATCGAACAAGATCTAACTTTCCTTGGTTTAGAAGCGATGCAAGATCCACCGAGAGAAGGGATTGAAAATGCGATTGCGACGTGCCATAAAGCTGGCATTAAAATTATCATGATTACGGGCGATTATTCTTTGACCGCTTTAGCGATAGCAAGAAATATCGGCATCGTTAAAGGCGAAGATCCGCACGTCGTAAGTGGGGCGGAACTTAATGCCATGAACGATGATGAACTAAAGACTTTACTTAAAGGGGAAATCATCTTTGCAAGGATGGCACCTGAACAAAAATATCGTATCGTTTCTTGTCTACAAGAACTTGGTGAAATTGTCGCTGTGACAGGAGATGGCGTTAACGACGCACCGGCGCTTAAAAAAGCGGACATTGGTATCGCGATGGGCATCGCTGGAACGGACGTGGCAAAAGACGCCGCGGACATGATTTTAACCGATGATAATTTTGCTTCCATCGTCACCGCTATCGAAGAAGGAAGAACGATCTTTGCTAACATCAAGAAATTTATCACTTACATCTTCAATTCGAACATTCCAGAAGCGATTCCCGTCTTAATTCCATTACTCACTATCGGAAGAGTGCCGATGATGCTTACTATCTTAGAAGTTTTAATCATCGACTTAGGGACGGATATGCTTCCAGCTTTAGGCTTAGGTTCAGAAAAACCGATGCCTGGCATCATGGATAAGCCACCGCGTAAGAAAGATGAACATTTGATTACGAAAAAACTTTATGGAAGGGCGTTCTATCTAGGTTTAGTCACTTCCGCTTTAGCGGTCTTCGCTTACTTTATGTACGTCTATTTCCAAACTGGTTCATTCACTGGTTTCCCCGCACAAGGAAGCGAATATTGGATGTCTTCGACGAGCGTCATCTTAGCAAGTATCGTCTTCTGTCAAGTCGGGATGGTCTTCAATTGTCGTACGGAAGAAGATTCGACCTTTAAGGTTGGCTTATTCTCCAATCGTTCAATTTTAATTGGTATCGTCGCCGAAATTGCCTTACTTATCATCGTCTTATTCGTTCCGATGTTAAATACGGTCGTCTTAGAGACGAATGCTATTTATGATTATCGTATTTGGTTAGTAATGTTTACCTTCCCATTTATCGTCATCGGCATCGAAGAATTAAGAAAATATCTTAAAAGACGTAAAAATGTTATAAAATGAAAGAAAGTAGAGGAATAGTTTTATGAAAGTACTCATCGTCGGTTCAGGAAAATTTGGTTCCGCTTTAGCCTTGGAGTTATATAGGCGTGGCCATACGATTACCATCATCGATTTATCACCCGATAAATTTTACGATTTAGGCGCGGATTTTAACGGTACCCAAATCGTCGGAAACGGGATGGATAAGGAAATTTTAGAAGAAGCGGAAATTGAATACACGGACATTTTCGTCGCTGCGACGGGAAGTGATGAAATAAATAGCGTGATGGCTAAGATTGCCAAAGATATTTACTACGTAAAACACGTCATCGCTCGTATTTATAATCCAAGGAAAGCGAAGATTTTTGAAGCTTTAGGTATTAGAACAATTTCCGTCACTGGCTTCGCTGTCGATAGAGCGATCGAACTCGTTTCCTTCAATACTTTCGACTCTTTAGCGCTTCTAGGACGCGATGCTTCGACTGAAATCGTGCGTATCACTGCGACCCCAAGCGTCGAAGGGATGACGTTAGATGAAATTGAAGAAGAACAAAATATTAAAGTTATCGCTATCGTAAGAAATGATACTTCTTTTATTCCAAAGAAAGAAGATGTCATCCAAACTGGTGATATTTTATATCTAGTGACGCGTACTTCCGCGAAACGTACTTTAAAAAATATTTTAGGCATTTAGGAGGAAAGAATAATTATGTATGCATTAATTATTGGTGGTGGACAAATCGGTACTTACATGGCCGACCTCTTAAAGAAAAATGATTGCGATTTCATGGTCATTGATTTCAATCAATCGCACATTCCTAATTTAATGAAAAAATTTGGTGAAGAACACGTCTTATTTGGTGACGCAAGTGATCCAAACGTCTTAGCGACTGTCCATATCGATAAGGCTGACGTCGTCGCTTGTGTGACGGGACACGATGAAACGAACTTAGTTTGTTCAATGATCGCTAAATTTGAATTCCAAGCCCCAAGAGTCATCGCTCGAGTCAATAATCCTAATAATGCTTGGTTATTTAATTTCGGGATGGGTGTGGATGCATCGATTAACCAAGCTGATATTATTGGTCATCTAGTCGTCGAAGAAATGAGCATGCGTTCATTCTTAACTTTGTTAAAGCTTTCCAAAGGCGGGCATTCAATCGTCCAATTAGTGGCGAATGAAGGTAGTGTCGCGGTCGGTAAAAAAGTAAGCGAACTTCATCTACCGAAGTCCGCTTTGATGATCGCTATATATCACGGCGAAGATTTGATTGTCCCAAATGGTCAAACGATGATTTATCCAGGAGATAGAATTATGTTCTTCGCAAGCGATAATTTGTTTAAAGAATTAGAAGAAATATTCTCTTAATTTGTATTTTCTTCTTTTACCTTCCTTTTCATCTCTTTTCTACGTCGATAATTCTTGATGTCAGAAGAGAGATTTTTTAATTCTTCTTTACTTAGTTCTTCAAGGTGCTCTAATTTATCTAAAAGATAAGAAGCGGAAGAATTAAATTTTTGATTCATTTTTTCTTGATAAAATGTTAAGAACACAGCTGGGATGATAGCGATGATAAAAACGCCATAGATGACAAGAAGAACAGTTAGAATTCTTCCGACCACTCCGCTTACCCAAATATCGCCATAACCGATAGTAAAAACACTAGCGAAACTAAACCATAAAGCATCGCCATAATTTTCTATATTAGAATATTGAGTAACACTCGTGTTAGAAGTAAAGAAGATGATGGTAGCCATGATGAAGAAATAGATGATAAACCCTCCAATGATAGGAAGCATATGTGTCTGTTTCATCACAAAATAAAATAGACGAAGACCTTTTAGTTCTTTATTTTTCTTTTTCATAGACTTTTCTCCTTTTTAAAAAAGAGCGGTAGCCGCTCTTTTAACCTTATTCTTTGTAATTATCTAAAGATAAATTTTTATCGAACACGTGAGTGACGGTGATGGCTAAGGCCCCAGGGCCGATGTGCGTCGCAATCGATAAAGACAAAGGATTCATCAACACGTCTTTGACACCAAAATGATCTAAGACTTGTTTTTTAAAGATGTTAGCCTCTTCTAAATCGTAAGTGTAAGCTATGGCAAAGGCGAGTTCTTCACGCGGCACATCTTTAAATTTATTATTTAAGTTATTTTCGATGGCTTCGATCATAGCAAGTTTAGCTTTTTTCGTTCCGATGACTTTCTTGAAAGCATCGAGTTTTTCACCTTCAATTTTTAAGATAGGTTTGATATTTAAGGCCCCGGCAAAAGCTGCGGCAGCGGGGGTCACTCGTCCGCCTTTCTTTAAAAATTTGAGGGTGTCAACCATGATATAAATTTCAGAATTGAAACCATCTTCTTCTAATTTATTTTTAATTTCTTCGCCGCTTAGACCTTGCTTCGCAAGCGCAATAGCGTCATAAACTGAACTTTTTAAAGTGACAGAAATACGATGATTATCGACGACGAAAACTTTGCCGACGTAAGGAGGGGTTTCGGCGAGCATCTTAGCCATCTGGCAAGAATTAGATAGACCACTCGACATCGGGATGTGGACGATTTGATCATATTCTTTTAGTTTATCATCCCAGACGGAAATTAAATCTTGTGGGAGGGGTTGCGAGGTCGAAACATTTGAACCAGCGATGAGTTTTTCGTAAAACGTCTTTTCATCTAACGTCTTATGTTGATAATATGGTGCACCATCGATGATGATGGGCATAGGGATGATAGCGATATTGAGCTCTTTAGCTTCATTAGGGGTGAAGCCTGCATTATCGTCAGAGGTGATGTAAACTTTCATGTTTGATACTCCTTTGATTGACTGCCTATATTATACCTTATAAGTATTTTTTGTCGACTGCAAAAAGTATGATTTTAAATGAGGTAAAAATAAATTAAATTTAATCATCATTTCTTTTCTAGAAAGTTAACCAAAAGTTTTTCAGGAAAGAAATTTTTTCTTAAATAATGGGCTTTTGACGGCTAAATTCATTGCTAATATGAACGAATAAAAAATCTAACTTTTACTTACAAACTTTGTTTGCTATAATCGATTATGGTAAAAATTATGGCTGATTATCTAAGAAAATGTATCGACTTATTGGAAATGCGTGGAGTAAGTATCGATGATATTGCTGAATGCGCAAGATATTTACAAGCGGATTATCATCTCGATTTGAAGATGGAAGAATTACGTGAATCCGTCGTAAGCGTCATCGAAAAAAGAGAAGTGCAATTTGCTATCATGACCGCGATTGAACTTGACCGTCTCGTCGAATCGAAATCTTTTCACGATAAGGAATTAGAAGAATTACTTGATCATGATGAAGGTCTATATGGTGTGGATGAAGTCTTAGCCTATGGCATTTGTAATCTCTACGGTTCCATCGCTTTGACCAATTTTGGTTACATCGATAAGAAGAAATACAAGATTATTGATAAATTGAATAAAGAAGGCAAGAAGGAAGGGCACTGTAACACTTTCATCGACGATATCGTCGGGGCGATTGCAGCGGCCGCGGCTTCTAGATTTGCTCATCGTTGGATTCGTTAATTGTAGAAAGGAATTAATGTTATGCCAGGAAGCGTCATCAAAGATTTTACGATTTGGCAAAATATTCTCACGTTGATTATTCTCGTTCTCTTGTTAGGATTTTTCCTTTTCATCATCTTCAAGTTCATCAAGCGTGTTCCGGTCTATATTTATTCTTGTTCTCTAGCGGGCCTTACTGTGTTAAGTTTCATCTTCAACATGGATATTTTGACGATTGTTTGTTTCGTCTTATTTGCCGCTGGATTAATTCTTGTCTTTACTGTTAACATTTCTACTTTAAGAAGTTACCTCGCTAATCCACTTAAAGGCAAACGTCTTTTAAACGTTGGGAAAAGAAATAAAGTAGAAAGAATTTTTGACCGCGAAGCTCTTTATAAAACGATTGATGATGCAGTCCAATATTTATCTAAACATAAGATTGGGGCTCTCATCACTTTTGAAAGACATACACCCTTAAGCGATGTGATGCGCAGTGGAACGGTCGTCGAAGCACCGGTGACGATGGAATTACTCGTCACAATCTTCTATCCCGGCACACGCTTACACGATGGGGCGGTCGTCATCCACGGTGATAAGATCGTCGCTGCAAGCGTCTACTTTACTCCGACGACGAAACCGCTCACGGGTAAATATGGTTCTAGACACCGTGCGGCTATCGGCATCAGCGAAATTTCTGATGCGGTGACAGTCGTCGTAAGTGAAGAAACAGGCCGTATTTCCATCGCTTATGGAGGCGAACTCGAATCCGTACAACTCGATAACTTCCTCCGTGTCTTCGAAAATTATATGCGAGATGAAGAGGAAGAAAATGATGAAGAAATGTAATGAAGTTAAACCGCACCTATTTGGTACGGATGGAATTAGAGGAGTCTACGGCGAAGGTCTCACACGTGAGATGGCTTATCGCATCGGACGTTACATCGGTTTTAATGTTGCGGGTAAAAGAAATCATATCGTCATCGGAAGAGATACAAGATTTAGTGGTTCCTTACTTTTAGATGCCTTAGTGGAAGGTATCATTAAATCTGGCTCGAATGTCTACGACTTAGGGGTGACGACCACTCCTAGTGTTTCTTATCTAATCAATAAAAGACATTATACCTATGGTATCATGATTTCTGCTTCCCATAATCCTTACACCGATAATGGGATAAAAGTATTTTCTCATACGGGTTCGAAGATTAGCGAAGATTTAGAAGTAGAAATTGAAGGCTACATCGAAAAAGAAAAAGATGATTTAGATATCAAAAAGTTTGCTAGAGCAGGAAAGCTTGTCCCATCTAACGAAGTAAAAGATGAATATATTGAATTTCTTAAATCTTACTTGACGAGCGATTTAAAAGGTCTACGTTTATTACTTGATTTAGCCAATGGTTCCGCAAGTGCGATCGCTCCGAAGTTTTTTGCTTCCTTAGGGGCCGATGTCACTTTTATTAACGATAAGCCAGATGGCAAAAATATCAATCTTCATGCTGGTAGCACGCATCTAGAAGGATTAATTTCTAAGATGAAAGAAGGTCAATATGACCTTGGCTTTGCCTTCGATGGCGATGCGGACCGTTTGATGTGCGTCGATCACGATGGCGAAGTGATCGATGGCGATAAAACTTTATTCATCTTAGCAAAAGCTTTAAAAGAACAAAATAAATTGATAGGTAACGCCATCGTCGTCACTAAGATGTCTAACATCGGTTTATTAAAAGCTTTAGAAAATGAAAAGATTGATGTCGTTCAAACGGATGTCGGCGATAAATACGTCCAAAGAAGTTTGAAAGAACATGGTTACATCTTAGGAGGCGAACAATCGGGTCACATCATCCAATACGATAAACTGGAAACGGGTGATGGATTCCTTACGATGGTCGCTTTATTAAATGAATTTGTTAGGTTAGGTCATAGTTTTGATGAAGTTCTTAAAGAGATTACTATCTATCCACAGCTCATGATCAATTATCGTTTGAAAGATAAAGACTCTCATGTTTTAGAAAATGATAAAGTTAAAGCTATCTTAAAAGAAAATGAAGACTTATTAGCGGAAGAAGGAAGGATTTTTGTCCGCAAAAGTGGGACGGAACCTCTCATCCGCATCATGTGCGAAGCCAAGACTAATGAGCTTTGTAAAAAGGTTTGTCAAAGTATTTATCAAGTTATTGAAAGCGAGGATTAGTATCGAATATGTGTGGCATTGTTGGCGCTTGTGGAGCGCTTGATTTTCGTGATTATTTACTAAATGGTTTACGTAAACTTGAATATCGTGGGTACGATTCTTGTGGTTTATTTGTGACGGATGGTTCTTTTTCTTTACTCGAAAGAAGCGTCGGCGTCGTCGATAATTTAGATAAACAAGTACCTACGACTTTCGAACACACTCCTAGCGTCGGTATCGCTCATACGCGTTGGGCGACGCATGGAGGCGTTACCATTTCAAATTGTCACCCGGTTTATTCCTTCGACCGTAAAGTTATTTTAGTGCACAACGGAGTCATTGAAAACTTCGTCCAAATAAGAGAATTTTTAGCTGCGAATAAAATTTCATTTTATGGGAACACCGATAGCGAAATTGTCGCTAATTTAATTGCTTATTATCTATCCACTAGTGCGAAAGATATGCTCGAAGCTATCGAGATGGCGACTTCTAAATTAAATGGTTCTTATTCTTTAGCCATCGTTCATCTTGCTGAACCCCATCGCCTTTATTTTGCTAAGAACTTATCACCTTTACTTATCGGTAAAGGCCAAGGAGCGAATTACTTAGCGAGCGATCAAATTCCGATGGCGGAAATTTCTCGTGAATTCGTCGATTTAAAAGATGGAAGATTTGGCTATATAACTAAAGATGAAATTCACGTCTATTTCCAAGGACAAGAAGAAAAAGTTAAACTCGTGGAAAGAAGTAGCGAAAATCTTGATGTTTCTCTTAATGGCTATCCACATTTCATGTTAAAAGAAATTGAAGAGACACCGAGTTGCATCGAAAGATTAATTAAAAACTATGTTTTTCATGATGAATATACGTTCGATCCTAAACTTTTAAAAATTATCGAAAGGGCGAGCGAAATTATCTTCTTAGCGTGCGGGACAAGTTATCATGCTTCTTTAATTGCTGTCGACTTATTAAGGTCAAAAGGAAAACTCGCTAGTGCATACATCGCTAGTGAATTTGCCTATCACCCGGTAGTGATGACAAAAAATCCTTTGTTCATCATCATCTCGCAAAGCGGAGAGACAGCGGATTTATTAAAATGTGTCCCTTTCATTCAAGATAATGCTTATCATCTTTTGACGATTACGAACAATCGATATTCTTCATTAGCTAGAAAAGCTGAATATTATTTAAATCTTTATAGCGGCGTGGAAGTAAGCGTCGCTTCGACGAAAGTTTATCAATCTGAACTTGCATTGCTTTTCATGCTTTTAGATGCAGCTTTCATTAAAGGTCATCATTTTAATGAATTAAGAGAGCAAGTTAAATGTCTAGAAAAGATCATCGCTCATAAAGAAAAGTTTATCCCTGTTGCCGAAGAAATCGCTAAGTACGATAATTTGTTCTTCTTAGGGCGCGGCATCGATTATTCGACCGCCTTAGAAGGGGCTTTGAAGATGAAAGAAGTGACCTACATTAACGCGAGTGCGGTGCAAGCGGGCGAACTAAAGCATGGTCCAATCGCTTTAATTTCTAATGAATTTCCTTCCATCGCTTTCATCTCGGAAGAAAAGACTGCCCATCAGATGAGAAATGGCTTCCAAGAAATTAAGGCTAGAGGGGGAAGAGTTTTCGTCGTCTCCTCTAAATCTTTATCTTTAGAAGATGATGATATCATCGTTTGCGATTCACCTTTATATCTTTCTCCGATGTCGAAAGTGATGGTCGCGCAATATTTAACTTACTATACAGCTATCAAAAAAGGCTTAAACGTCGATAAGCCTCGTAATTTAGCCAAATCTGTCACCGTCGAATAATTAATCTTTTTTAATTTCGACGATTTCAATAAAGTTGATACCAATCGAATTTAAAGCATCTTTTAAGATGTCGATATTAAGACGATTATTATTTAAAAAATAATATCTATCGATTGCAGCTTTGATATTATGACCTGAATAATGGTAGAGTAAAACATCTTTAATTTCATAAAATAATTTTGCTTTCGTTCCGTTAGGAAGATTAATTTCTCTATCGTTAATTCCTAGGTAATAATAACCAGCGCGACGATATAAGACAGGGGCAAAATAGTTCCATCTTTTCTTCGTCATCTTGACGTAAACATCCACGCGTTCGATGATAGCGATGTAGTCTTTCTTGACGTGAATGAAACCAGTCAGTAAGAAAATAGCGACGCCAAGTAAGATGACGATGCACATCGTGATGATGATAATTTCAGGCATACCTAATAAAGAGTGGAGAAAATTATTCATAAACATTATTATTATACGTGTATTTGCTGAATGCTAGTTAATTTTATTAAAAGTGGAGGTAAAAATATGATCGATAACCGTGAATTTTATAATTATGTGCTGCGCATGATCGCTATCGCAAAGATTGGACTGAAATATTCTAAAGATCCTTACGCTATCGAAAATTATCAAGAAGTGCAGGAGAGGTCGATGGATGTTTTAGAACATTTCGTCGATGAAAAATTTGATCGTCCGAATTATTTTATTAAAGATTTATATCCGACACCGAACATTTCGGTGAGAACTTTAGTGTTCAACGATAAAAATGAACTCTTGCTTGTAAGAGAAAGCAAAGATAATGCTTATTCTTTACCGGGTGGCTGGTGCGATCTAGGTGATTCACCTAGCGAAGCGGCGATTAATGAAGTAAAACAAGAAGCTGGTATCGATATTGAAATTAAAAGATTACTTGGTGTTTTAGACGTTTCTAAAGATCAAAATGGCTTACTTGAAGCTCAATACGTCGTCTGTTTCGTCGCTGAACAAACAAGCGAATTTAAAGAACATAGTTACGAGACGAACGATGTTAAATATTTTCCAGTGAATAATTTACCAAATTTATCTTTTAAAAATACGAAGAAAGATATTTTAAGACTCATCGATGCAGCGTTAAACGATAAAACAATCTACGATTAATAATTTAATAAATTAAGAAATGTTGTTATAATTTATTTGCATAAAGAAACACATCATTTACGAAGGAGGAAATTTATCTATGCCTACACCCCACATAAATGCGGAAGATGGTGCTTTCGCTAAGACGGTTTTGATGCCGGGCGATCCTAAAAGAGCGACTTGGATTGCCGAAAATTTCTTAGTCGACGCAAAACTTGTCACGGATGTTCGCGGTATCCTAGGCTATACTGGTTATACGAAGAATGGAAAACGTGTCTCCGTCATGGCGAGCGGAATGGGACTTCCTTCCATCGGCATCTATTCTTATGAATTATTCACCCATTACGGAGTCGAATCGATCATCCGTATTGGCACGTGCGGCGCCTATCAACCGGGCATCAATTTATTCGATGTCATCATCGGTCAATCCGCGTCCACAGATTCAGATTGGGCTCAACAATTTAATTTAAGAGGCGGAACGTTCTCCGCTATTGCGGATTTCGATATGATTCTCGCTGCCTATTCTGCCGTCGTAAGAAGAGGATTAGACGTCCACGTCGGTAACATCTTATCGAGCGATATCTTCTACGATTTTGATCCTGACTTCTGGAAGTCATGGGCTAAGCTTGGCATCCTCGGCGTCGAGATGGAAAGTTATGCGCTTTATACGACCGCGGCCAGACTTAAAAAAAGAGCCTTATGTATTTTAACGGTCACAGACTTATTTTTAGATAGTAGTAAGAAGGCTACTCCTAAAGAACGTGAAACAGGCGTTGCCACGATGGTGGATATCGCCTTAGAAATTGCTGATAAATAATCTTAATTTAACTTATGACGACGGAGCAAATTTTATACATCGTTTTAGCTGTAATTGGAGGATTAATCGTCCTCTTTTTGCTCCTTTTTCCTATCGTTAAAAGAGTCATTTTCTTTCGTCATTTCACTTATTTCTACGGAAAGAAAATCTATAAGATTGCATTAAATTTTGATTTCTATCTCATCAACGATTTCATCCTTCGCCCAGATGATGATAAGGCGATTCATATCGATCATATTCTATTTGGCGATAAGTACATTTATTGCATTAAAGATCGTTTCTATCGCGGGGCGATCG
The DNA here is from genome assembly GCA_944363535.1 of uncultured Bacilli bacterium. GTDB lineage: Bacteria > Bacillota_I > Bacilli_A > RFN20 > CAG-826 > CALVUG01. The sequence goes on along the minus strand of CALVUG010000003.1, from coordinate 34,206 downwards.
AAGGTAATGAAATGGATAAATCATGGTTCTTTTATCCAAAACTATTCGAAAAACGTTACATCGATAACCCACTTTTAAAAAATAAAGAAAGGCTACAAAGATTTTCTTATGCGACCAATATCGATCCGAAGATGATGATTTCGATCGTCGTCGTAAACGATGATTGCTTACTTTTTCCTTTCGAAGTACACGCAAAAGATTCTTATCTTGTTCCGCTTTCTAAACTTAATCGTCTCATTAAAAATATCGAAAAGCGTGACGTCGCTAAAATTGATGCCAAACAATTACAATACGTCGTCAACGACCTAGCGAGGATGAAGCAACGTAATAAGAATTAAATTTAAGTTTATATCACTAATTGTGAAACTTTTCTTAGATTTTGGACGAATAATTCGTCCTTTTTCTTTTTTAAATAAATAAAAAACCTAGCCGAAGCTAGGAACTTTGTCGCTGGAGCAGGTGACGGGAATCGAACCCGCGTGGTCAGCTTGGAAGGCTGAAGTTCTACCATTGAACTACACCTGCGGCAACAAAGATTATGGCACAAAGTGACGGTTAGTTCAATTAAATATTTGCTTTAATTAAGCCGACGAGTTGGGAACGTTCTAGATAGCCGACGTGATGAGCGACGATTTTTCCATCTTTAAACACTAAGATTGTGGGAATGCTAGAGATACGATATTCACTAGCGATATCTAATAGATTATCGACGTTAACTTTTAAGAAAGTAAGATCTTGAAGTTCTTCGGCGACGCTTTCATAGATTGGGGCGAGTAACTTACAAGGTCCGCACCAATCGGCGTAGAAGTCGACGACGACCGTTCCCTTCTTAATTAAGTCATTAAATTCTTGTGTGCTTTTAACGTGTAATAACATAAATACTAGTCCTCCTTTGTTTAAGCTAGCATTATGATAGCATAAATGATTCCTCCGATGATAAGAAGATGCACCGGATAATATGCATACGCTCCATAATAGAACCATTTCGCGTTATAACCTCTTTTCCCGTTATAAAGCAAAATGAAGATACCAGCAAAGATTGACCAACTTTCAACTCCAAGACCCATGAGGTATTGTAGGCCAACGATGTAATAGCTTAAAAAATACCAGATGAGATTGATGATAAGCAAAGCGGCGATCATCATTCCATTGGCAAATAAACGATATTCATTCGTCGTCTTATAAGCATCGAAATCTAAATTTTTAAATGCTTCAGTCTTAAACATGTAAGGAATAAGTTTATAAGCGAAATAAAATGACAAGATTAAAGCGAAACCGAAGACGTCATATTGTAATCTTAAAAAGTAAGGAAAATAATTCGTCCAATTGATGACTCCAACGTATTCAAATGCATTAACAAATGTGCAAAATAAAGCATAAGCAAAAGGTAGTAACGCTAGTAAAGATATCCATCGTTTCTTTTCAATTAAATAAATTGCTAGTCCCGCTAAAAGTAAATCGAAGAAAATATTTCCGCCGGGTGTATTCATGTTTAAACCATAAATCATGATGATGTAAGCGATGGTAATTAATGAGGCCATGATGCCAAATCTTAAGAAATATTTTTTAATGGAATGCGTATGCCTTAATCCTTCGACGAGTAAGAAAGCGAAAAGTGGGAAGGAAAGTCTTCCTAAGATACGGAAGACATCGCACATAATTAAGATGGGGGAATTAGTGACGAAACCAAAGTAATCTGTGTTATTAGCGAGCAATAAACCAATATGATCTAAAGTCATAAAAAACATCGCTAGTAACTTTAGATGAAAGTTAGATAAGATGTTGAAGCGATGCGATTTTTTAACTATGTTAACTTGTTCCATAAAATTAGGCTAAGATGAGAATAAAAGCAATCAAATTATTGGCGACGTGAATTAGATAAGAAGAAGCAAATCCACCTTTTTCATAACTAGCGGTTAAGATGAATGCCGCAAATAGATAAGTTGGAATCGCTAAGGCTTCGCTAGCGAGGTTAGGCGAAGTAAAGTTAATGTGAATTAAAGCGAAGAAAACAATCGTAATAGCGTAGGCTAGATAACGGTTGATACGATGTAAGAAACCAAATAGTCCGACTCGGTAGATAAGTTCTTCGACGAACGGAGCAAAAAAGACGGTCGTAAATAAAGCGAGCAAAGGATAATCTATGGTGACCGCATTAACAGCACTTTGATTATCGTTAATTGTGCCAGGTAAGATAATAGAAGAAATCCAAGACCAAAAATAAGAAAAAGCGATGAGCAAACATAAGCCGATAGCGAAGATGATGTAAGGTTTATAACCGTGAGCAAATTGTTTACCAAAAGCCGGGTAATTAGGAATTAAAAGTAAGACGAATAAGATGAAGATGCTACAATAAGTAGCAAAGTTAGCAAGCGCACTATATAGGATCGGATTAGTGGAAATTAATGAGCCATAGCATGCTTGCATGATCGTAGGCATGATAAAAAGTAGGAGCATGCCGGCGATAAAATATGCGACTTGCATGAGCGGGCTAGGCCAAAACATCATGTTTATCTTCTTTTCGTCACGAGCGAATTCATTGATGAGATGACACTTAGGGCAACGGTAACGATGATCGTCATACTGTTTTTGACATTCAGGACACGTTCTTTTTTCAAACATAGGAAAATAATAGCACAAAAGAAGCAATTGTTATTATTCTTTTTATAATTTATACATTTTTTTCTTAAATTACTAATTTAAATATGCTAGATTATTGACATGACACCTGAAACACTTGGACTTATCGTCAATATTACCTTAATTACACTTTTTGTTTTATTTTTTGTAGGTCTTCTCATTTCTTTTCTCATCGGTTGGAAAAGAGGGCTATTAAATTCTTTATTTAGATTTTGTTTCATGGGTGGCTTAGCTATCATCGCTTTATTTTGTGCGCCCGCCTTTGGACGTTGGATTGGGGGCTTTGATGCTGCGCCGATTCTTGGAGCGTTTGGTATCCAAGACCTCACTGTTACCAATCCTTCAACTGGGGCACCGATCAATGTAGAAATTACTTCGGTATTTGGCACTTTAGCGAATTATATCGAAACATTCTTCGAACTTTATGGCGTCGCAAGTGGGCAAGCCGCGAGCGAATATGCTTTAAGTATCGCCACTTCGTTATTAGCCTTACTTTCAATTATCATTTCTTCCATCCTCATCATTTCTGTCGGTGGTTTCCTCACTATCGTCTTGTGGAACTTAGTGTTAAAACGTTTCTTCCCAAGAAGAGTCATTAAGACGAAAAGAAAGAAATGGCTGGGTGGTTTAATTCATAGTGCTAGATACGTCGTCATCACTTTGATGTGTGCACTTCCAACCGTTAGCATCATCGGTACTTTCTCAAGGGCTTACGATCAAACGAACATGGGCGAAAGCGATTCAGAAGTCGCGCAATATTTAAATTCCTTTGTTTCTACCTATAATAATTCTATTTTTTCTAACGTCTTTTTCAATTGGACTTCAAAAGATGGCGTTTGGACTTTTGATACTTGGCTCATGGATTTTTTCACTGATACTGGGACGGGTGATAGCATTTATGATATCATCGCTCAAATTGGGCATGGTGGAGGTTCGATCATCTCCAATGGCTTAGTGACGGAAGATGGTTTTTCTTTTGATCCAGCTTTGATTAATAATGCGGATTTCTTCATCCAATTATTAGAAACTTTATCTGGTTCAGATTTGATCGTCTACGCTCTTCCTATCGCTTTAGCGATTGGTTTAAATCAAGATGCGATGGAAAATTACATCGACGCTTCTTTAATCGAAGATTTCAATTTCGATGTGCAAGAAGAAATTGATACTCTACAAATTATCGTCTCCGACGTCTTTAGTTCTGGTTTAATACGTAACTTCGTCAATTATGATGGAGAAGGGAATGCGATTGGTTGGAAAGATGTGAGCGAAATTGATATCGACACTTTATATCAATCGATGCTCACGGAAGAAAATTATCCTTACTTCATGCGCATTTTTGAATCCATTTCGAATAGTGAATTATTATCTCGTCTCATCCCTATCGTCTTATATAGCGTCACGTCGAGTGGAACGGTAGGAGAAGATATCGCTACTTACTTACCGAGCGAATTAGAAGATTATAAAAATATCGATTGGGGAAGAAACTTAGCTATCATCTACGATTCGCTTTACGAATTAAATCAAGTTGAACCAAATTTACTCGATATCTTCTTACCGAGTGAAAATCAAGAAGATGTGAGCGTTAATGAATTAGTGGACGACGTAAGAAACGACGTCGCTATCGATGAGACCGGCCAACAAATTATCGACTTAGTGTTCGTTAACGCTAAAGCGTTAAGTTACATCTTCGTCGGAGTGTTAGATAAAGACGGTAATCCGATTGGGGTCGATGAAGCGGGACGTACCATAATGACGGATAAAGACGGTAATAGGTTAGAAAACGCTGATTATGCCCTATTTGATTCAGATTTAATTAGGTACGCTATCGATGACCTCGTGGATTTACTCGTCACCTCTTTATCTTCAAACGATACTATTAGTATCGATACAACTGAATTAGAATCTATCATCCTCGATATGAACGATGAAAGAGCGTTCTATAACTTCAAAAAAGAATTTGGAGCGTTATTAAATACTTTATCACTCATGAACGAATATGATTCCATCGTCGATTACATCATGGATCCCACTAATAGCGATGTCATCACCATCGATGAAGAAGGGATGATCGTCGACGTCGATAGCAATTTTATCGATGGGATGGAGAATATTTTACCGACCATTGATCATTCTAAAATTTTAAGTTCGATCGTACCTGATATCATCAAAGGCTTCATGGATTCGCCGGATGTCACTAATGCCTTAGGCCAAATTGGTCTAAGCCCAGCAAATTTTGATTGGGAAGTGGAACATATCGGTGAAGAATTAGCCCTTATCTTCTCTAGTATCGAAGGTGTCGTTTACGTCTCCAATAACTTCATAGAAAAAGATGATGTAAGCATTTCTATGGCCTTACGTTCCATTCCAGAAAATGAAGAAGAACTCGTCTCTTTACTTGAAACATTCTACGTCTCTAATATTCTTAATCCAAAAGATGCTTTCGGTAATATGAGGACGGATAATTTCTACAATCTTTTAGAATTAGTCTACGAAAATAGTGTTCCTCAGTTCGACTTCGATTCTTCTAGATTCGATGTGACGAAGTGGGAAAATAGTAAACACTTAAATGGTGATTACATCTTAGACCGTAATGGTAAGATTGTTTACGATGGTGAAATTGGCTACATCGTAAACTTCTTTAGCATCTTCGGCGGAACTGGCATCTATGATGCCTTACAAGGTGAAACATTAAGCAATGAAACGATCGGTCAACTTGAAACAGTTTATCGTATCTCCGATATATTTGCTGCGATAGATTTATCGGAAGTGACGAAATCTAGCATCGCTGATACGTTCGATTATTATCTTGTTAATTCTGGTATCATCGATCCTAGTAGCGGTATTTCTTTTTCTAACATCGTCAACTGGACGGAAGAAGGTAAAGTCTTTGGTAAAATTTGTACGACAATTGGTAAATTCGAACAAAATATTAACGAAATTGATATTTTTAAAGTTGAACCTGACCTAGTATTAGAATTACTTGATAACTTAGTGGATTCAAGTGTGTTCGTAGATAAAAATAGTCAAGAATTCCTTTTTTCTAATTTTATCTATGATAAATTACATCAATCGATGGATTCGCTCGGCACGAATAGAGATTATTTTGCTGATCCAGATGGGCTTAGTTACAGCGAAATAGAAAAAGATTTCGCGGATGCGAATTATAAAGAAGCTTGGAAAGATTTAACAAGTCGTGAACAAGAGACGGGTTACGATTTAAATTATGGCATCTATAAGATGTTAGTGGACATCAACCTCGCTATCGATTCTTTACCTAATCCAAGCGGCAATGTTTTTGACAATTTATTTAGCGATGAAATGGATGAAACTTTACTTCGAAACGCTGTTCATTCATTTAATGAAGTCGATATTTTAAGAGTGCCAATTTATAACGCGATTGATGAACTTATCGACCACGTTTCCGTCGATGATTTCGATTTAAGTAATGCGAATAGTGAAGCTTTGTTAAGTTTAGATAAACAAGGTCGTAAACAAGAATTAGATTTAATCGTCGACGTCTTAACTGATTTTAAAGAAGTGGGCATTTCCTTAGATGGAAGCGTTCCAGATTTTAATATCTTTGACATCGATGAAAATAAAGAAACATTTGAACAATTATTAAATGAAATTTATGAATCGGAAGTCTTCAATACATTTAAAGATAGCGAAGTAAGGTTAGAAGAAAATCTTACGGCTTTTGAATCGATCATTTCTTATTTTATCACGAAGATTGGTTACTCTGACGAGATGGCGGGTCCAAATCAAACTATTGAACAACATATCATAAGTATTGGAAATAAACATGCGGACACGAATGTTATTCACGATGGATGGTTAGGGGAACAAGGCGAGATAAGATTGACGATGAACGTCATTTCTAATGCGGCACCAATCGCCGATGAAAATGGAGAAATTTCTATCGATACTTTAAACAGACTTTGGGCAACTTTGGATCAAAATGGTAATATCGATTCTTTACCTCTCACTAATTTCTTAAATTCATTAAATGATTCCAAATTGTTTTTTAGAATCTTGCCTGCTGAAATTGAAAATGCGATGAATAACGCTACTCTTGTAACGACCGGCTTAACGTTCTTAAACGATGTATCCTTTGATAGTGTGAATGTTTATTATAATGGCGATAATCCCTATCTAGAAGGGGAAATTGAAAACTTAGTTGCTATCATCGAAAATCTTTATTACATTAATGAAGGTCAATATACGAGCCTTAGCAGTTTAGATTTAGATTTATTTGAAGAAACGATGTTAAATCTTAATGCTTCGCACATCTTCCATCGTAGTGGTCCAAATCCTACGAGTGGTGAAGAAGATTCATTCTTCCAAGCTCTCACGACAAGTATTCTTGAACTCGAAGATATGCAAATTATCATCTATGATGAAACTTCACCAAAAGATATGAATAACTCTAGTGTTTACGTAGATGGTATCGCCAAGGCTGATTATCTTATAAATGAACATTTTAAGTTTGGTGCGAGCGATGTCGTAGATTATAGTTATCAAGAAAAAGAACTCGTTCAAATATTCGATGTTTTAGGCATCTTACAATCGCTCAATATTGCGGATGGTGAATCGATGTCGATCGACAGTATCGATTATTTAAGTGTCGATACAGCGTTAGTTTACGATTTAGTCGTAGCGTTAAATAACTCTAATGTCATCTATGATGGTGCACCTAATTTAATTCATCAATTCGTCTCAGTTAATCCATTCAATAACGTAGAAAATGGTTTTAGTATCGACCTTAGTAGCGCGAACGTCTTCTATCATTACGAAGAAGCGAGTAATTACAATGTCAAATATCCTGAAAGTGAATTCGAATTCATGAAGACGATGTTAGATGAACTAAAGGTTATCACCGATTTAGATTTGACGAAGTTATCGACTTATTCTATAAAGAATAATAATCACATCATCAATGGCTTAAAAGCCATCTATGAAAGTTCTATCTTCCATCAAGCGGGAAGTGTCTCTTCAGGAAGCGATACAGTCTTCATCCAAACGATGATTAATGTCTATTCTAATCTCGGTTTAGATCATCTTAATTATGACGCAAGATACGATAGCGATGTCGCAAGTAACGCCAGCGAATATGTCGCGTATCGCTTAAGAAATTTTGAAACTAGTCAAACTGGTTTAAATGAAGGTAATTGGTTATATGAATTAGATGATTTAAAAGCCTTCTTAGATGTCGTAGGTGAAAATTTAGGTTCTACGAATATCAGTTTTGATAGTTTAAATAACTTAGATAATTTATTACCTGAACTTGGAGAAAATCCTAACGATAAAGTGTTCGCTATTTTAAGAAGTTTAAATGAAGTGGATACTTTAAATAATGTCATCCCACAATTGATTGAAAATCAATTAGAAGAAATTACTGTTAACTCTAATAATAACCATACTTTATTAGATTTATTTGTTAATCCTCTAAGTCAAGAAAATATGGCTAACTTCCGTATCTCACAAGCTTTATATCGCGATTACGAATTAGAAAATTTAAAGAATTTATTCGACGTCTTAGTGGACGTAGAAGATACGAGTAAATACTCTGATTTACGCATTTCTACCGTAGATGAATTAATTGAAACATCTAGTCATTTTGATACTATTTTAGAGACGTTCTACAATTCTTATCTCCTAGATAATATTTATGAAGATACGAATTTAATTTACGATGCAGCGTCTCTTGGCTTCGCTCGTATGTTCGATGAAAGTGGATTAACTTCTATTTTATTTGATAGCGATGTCTCTTCTCTTGCTGGTAAGTTCTATTCTTATTCCTTGATGCCTAATTTCAGCGGAAGAAGCGAAGGCGAAGGTATCAATAAATTCTTCTTAAATACTTATTCGGAATTAGGTGAATTAGCTGCTATTCAATTATCTGGAAATATCTTAGGATTTGATAGTTTAAATTTAGAAAACATCTTTAATGCGACATTCGACAGTAACGGCAATAGAGCTTACGTTTCTTTAGATCTTAGTATACGACATTTCTTCTCTTATTTTGAAGACATCATCGATACAGATATTAGAAAAGTAACCAATTACGAATCTAGTTCTTACGAAGATTATAAAGATTTAACGTTCGATGATTATCTTTTACTTGTGACACCTGAAACGTGTCAAGAGATTCGTTCGCTATTTGATATGTTTGATTATATTGATGTAAATGACATGATCACAAATCGAGAAGCATTTATCGCTGCATTAGAAGATATGGGTCATAGCGTTTATTCAGATTATTTTTATCTGGCTTATTTTATCACTCCGTTAAATAATACTTATCCTGATTTAGATGTTTTCACTGATTATATTAATCCATTTGGTGTAGAGAACTTCTACGTTAATTTAGCCTCTACTTTGCGCACTTTATGAGCTATTTAAATTACATCGTCCCCAAAGACTCCTTTGAAGTGACTTTAGAAGTGCTCAAATCGCGTTTCATTGGTGTTTTGTGGCCGATTGAAACGAAAGATGATGTCACTAAGATATTAGAAGAAATAAAAATTAAATATCCAAAAGCACGGCATTATTGTTACGCTTATAAGATATTTGATGTAAGTTACGCAAGTGGGGACGGAGAGCCGCATAATACTTTTTCTAAGCCAGTTTTAGAGATGTGTGAGAAGTTACATCTAAATTGTTATCTCATCATCGTCGTACGTTATTTTGGTGGGACCTTACTTGGTGCTTCTAGACTTTTAAGAACGTATTTAAATACGGTGAAGTTACTTATCGATGAGGCTAAGTTTGGTAAGCAAGAAAAAGCTTATCTCTACGAAGCGACGTTAAGTTATGAAAATTTAGCGAAATTAAAAGCTAAAAAGGACGTTGAAATTAAAGAAGAACATCATCTAGAAGAATATGCTAAAATTTCATTTCTTAGTTTAAAAGATGTAAGTAAATTAGATTTAACTTTTCATGAAATTAAATTAAAAAAAGAACAATATCTCGTCGTATAAAAGAAAAATGAGCATATAATAAGAGAGTAATTTGGAGGCATAATCATATGATTAAAGTACAAGAACTAATCGCAAGAAGAAATAAAATCTTAGCGGAGATGAAACTCGATTCCATCGCCTTAGTGTTTTCAGGCATGGCTAAACTTGAATGTGGGACTGACGCAAGTTATCCTTTTACGCCGAATCGTAATTTTTATTATCTCACTAATATTAGCCAAGAAGAATCTTGCTTGATGCTAATAAAAACGAGCACGGATGAAAAAGTTATCTTATTTATAAAAGAACCAAACGAAGTGAAAGCTAAATGGGTCGGAAAAAGGCTTAGCGATGATGAAGCCCGTAAAATTAGCGGCATCGATAACATCTTATATTTTGATCATTTCTTCGAAAAATTATCGCTCATCTTAGGGGAAGAAACTCAATATGGTTTAATTGAACATGTCTATTTAGATACGACCCCAGAAGTAAAAATTAAAGATAATTATTATCAAGAAAACTTCAAGGAAGAAATTTTAAATAATTTCGCTAAAGATAAAGAATTAGAAATTATCGATTTATCGAAGATGATCATCCGTCTAAGAATGGTTAAGTCAGATGATGAAGTTAAAGCAATTAAAGAAGCCATTCGTATTACGAATGTGGGCATTAATGCGTTAATTAATATGATTGAACCAGGTCTTTTTGAATATCAGCTCGCTTCTTTATTTCAATACGTCATCAAAGATTATGCGAACGCGAATTTGTCTTTCGCTACGATCGCGGCCTCAGGAAAAAATGCGACGACGCTTCATTATCCGACGCCGAACGATAAGCTTCGTGATGGTGATTTGATGCTATTTGATCTAGGAGCGGAACTAGATGGCTATCACGCAGATATTTCTAGAACTTATCCGATAAATGGTAAATTTAGTGCGACACAAAAAGAAATTTATGACATCGTTTTAAGATGCAATAAACATATTATCGAATATATTAAGCCTGGTCTTACGATTCGTGATTTACAAACTGAAACTGTTAATTTTTACGCAAAAGAATTGAAAGAAATTAATTTAATTAAAGAAGATAAAGACGTCTTTAAATATTATTATCATAACGTCTCCCATCATCTCGGCTTAGATACGCATGATGAATCGGATAGAGAACTTCCATTAGAGCCGGGAAATGTCATTACCGTTGAACCTGGTCTATACATCGAAGAACTTGGTATTGGTATCCGTATCGAAGATGATGTCTTAGTGACTAAAAACGGTGCGATTAATCTTAGTAGCGACATCAAAAAAGAACTAAATGATCTCGAAATTGCTCTTTATCATCGCAATCGTTAATTAACGAATTTGTTTACGCTTTTTACTTATAAAGTAAACGGTGATCGTTATCGCTCCTATCGCTAAAGCGATATAAAGTAAAGTTAGATACGTTTGTGGATTAGTAAATAGACTTGAAACCCAAGTGGCGCTATTAGCGCGGTCATACATCGCAATAATTTGCATCCATTTTGTGTGGGCATCAATTTGACTAGTGGGGTTTAAGCCTTCATAACTTTTGCCGTTATTTAGATATTCTTGATAATCGTAATCGTAGATGATGATGTCTTTAAGTGCTTCTTTATCAGCGTCACTTAAAGCATTATATTCATCGATTAATGTTTCATATGCTTCAATGTAATCAACGCACGTTTTATAATTCGCAAGTTTATTAGCAAAAGCTTGAGCTGGGCTAAGTACACCGATGACTGTGATATAAAAATGAGTGGACTTAATAGAAGAATCAAGAGGATTAACATCGACTCTAATTTGTCCTGGAGTATTTAAAATCACTCCATCTTCGATCGATAAAGTATAATCGTAGAAATTAGATGTAGGAGCGCTATAACTAAGGCGATTAACAAGTAAGTTTTCACTCGTAAAAGTATCGCCTACTTCGTAAGTTAAAGTGCGAGGTAAATCTTTAACGACGAGGAAATCATCAAATGGACTAGCGTAGTTTTCTCCATAGATGCTAATATTATCAATTACTAGTTCAGTATTACCACCGCTTGGTTTTTGTGAAGCATCGCCTAAAGCGAATTTAAAGCGAACTGTTTCACTAGTACTTCCATTCGCTACATCTAGTTCGTAAGTTCGAACGCTTGTCGTCTTCACATTTTTAAAATCGCTTCCATCAGCTTGCTTCAAATATTGATAAGTTTTTCCGCTATCTAAGCTATAGAAAGCATCTAAAGTTAGATTAGTATGCATCTTCGTATCAAATTTAATTGAGGAAACTTTTGATACGTCGAATTCCATTTTTAATTCGTTTAACTTAGTTGAATTTTTATAATATCTAAGTCTAGCGGAAACGCCGTCGATATTACCACTTGATGAAGAAAAATTCCCATCAATATTCCATTGTTGATCTTCTGGGCCGCTTGTGACGCTACTTTGATAATTTGTTCCAATGCTAAATCCTTCGCTTACTTCAAAGCCAGTTGAGTAGATGACTGTTTGTGTAGGTGTCTCTTCTTGGGTATTTGTAACGTTAATATCAAAATACGTATAGATGATGCCTTCTAGTTTAGAAGAGACGAAGACACGATAATTTCCGGGGTTAGATAGAATAGATTCATCTTCGATACTTAAGACGTAATCAGTGATAGTTTCACGCGTTCCATCATGCTCGTAACTAACGACTAAGCCGGTTACATCTAAGGCTTCGCCACGGGTATAAGCTATTTTATTTGGTAGGTGTTCGATCACTAATCTGCCATTCCTCGAAGGTCTTAAATCGATGACGTTATCGATAAGAGAAGGCGTATCTTCACTTACGTTAGCGGTCTCATTTCCCCATATAGCGTCCGCCCAACTAGGGAAGTCGATGAAAGGATTTCTATTGTGCTGAATGTTATTGTAAATCAAGTTGTTGCGATGAATTTCAAAAACGTCGACTGGATCAGTTTTATTCCATTCTAATAAAACGTCTAAGTTACCAATGGTGCCTACGACGCTGCTATTTTGAATTTCACTTCTTAAAGATAATGTCTCATCATATCTTACAGCCATATAAAACAAGGCACGTGCAATATCACCTTTAACATCATCGTGCGGTTCATAGACCGTGACGCTTGAACCGTTTTGTGTTCCGGTTTTACCTGTATTGTTATAATCGGTATTTCCGATTTGGCTACTTACCTCATCTACATTACCAAAATCACTATTACCATGTCCGTTTTGGTTATTTATTTTATCGCTAGCGAAAAGATGATGCATATCTGTGCCCATACCAATGCTTGTTTTGAAGCCGCCTCTTGTTTGAGCCCAGACGTGTTCTCTATCGAAACTTTTTTCATCTTCACTTACGTTAGCGTAATACCTTGAAGCGCTAGGAAGATAATTATCATTTCGATACATAAGATGCATGATAGGATTATCATTTGATAAGTTAGAGAAATCATAATTCGCTAATTCTTCTTCGCTAAGTGGAGATTGGACCCAATCTCTATCAGTGATAGCCATCCAATCGAACGTACTTTCGTATGAAATAGATGTGCGACCATCAATTATATCGCTAAGTGAAGTAAGTAAAATGTCTCCGCTTAGATTATCGATACCTTCATAATATGTTCTTATTTGTTCTTCACCTAAATTAGATGCATTAATCACTTGCGCAACCGAAGTTGTCTTAGCTGGGCTAGAGATAAAAAATAGGGAAAAGCTACTCACTATTAAAGCAGTCGTCAAGGGAATAAAAAGTAAACGTTTGTTCTTCATAATTAAATATTAAGCATATTTTTCTTACATTGCACACATTATATTAAAAATATAGTGAATCTAGTCTATAATTAGAAACATGAAAAAATATATTTTATCTATCGATCAAGGAACGACTTCTTCGCGTGCGATACTTTTTGATAAGTCCGCTCATATGGCAGCGATCGCACAAAAAGAAATCCCTTTAATTTATCCTAAAGCTGGTTACGTCGAAGTTGATGCTTTAAAAATTTGGCTCTCTGTCATTGATGTAATCAATGAATTGCTCGTCAAAAGTAACGCTACATTTGATGATATCGATTGTATTGGTATAACTAATCAAAGGGAAACGACTGTACTCTTCGATAAATCTGGTATGCCTTTAAGTAACGCTATCGTTTGGCAATCGAGACAATCTTTAGAAATTTGTGAAGAAAGAAGAGATAAAGAACAATTAATTTATGAGAAGACTGGCTTAAGATTAAATCCTTATTTTAGTGCCTCAAAGATTCGTTATTTGTTAGATAAGATTGAAGACGGGCAAGTTAGAGCGGAAAATGGAGAAATTTTATTTGGTACGATCGATACTTGGCTCATCTATAAATTAAGTAATGGGCAAAGTTTTGCTACAGACGTCAGTAACGCTTCTAGAACTTTACTTTATAATATCCACACAAATGAATGGGACGATGAATTATTAAATTTATTTAATATTCCTAGAATTATGCTTCCACGTGTTCAAGCATCGAGTGGATATTTCGCTAAAGCATCATTTTTTAGAGTGGATACACCTATTACCGGTGTGGCGGGTGATCAACAAGCTTCATTATTTGGTCATGCTTGCTTTAAAAAAGGTGAATATAAAAATACGTATGGTACAGGTTGCTTCATGCTTTTAAATACCGGAAGTGAAATTGTTAATTCAAAAAATGGTTTACTTTCTACGATAGCGTGGAAAATAGGCGATGAAGTCACTTATGCTTTGGAAGGTAGCGTCTTCGTCGGTGGAGCGGCTGTTAGTTGGCTTAGAGATCAACTAAAGATTATTAAAACCCCTGATGAGACGGAAAATAAGGCCAATCAGGCAAGAAACGATAATGAATTATATTTTGTGCCAGCTTTTGTTGGACTTGGTACACCTTATTGGGACGATGACGTAAGGGGAGCCATATTTGGCTTAACGCGCGATAGTTCGCAACTTGAAATTGTTAAGGCCACTCTAGAAAGTATTGCTTATCAATGTTATGAAGTTATAAAGACGATGGAAGATGAAATCAATTTTGAATTAGGTGATTTAAAAGTTGATGGTGGAGCTTCTAAAAATAATTACATCTTACAATTTCAATCTGATTTATTAGGTGCGACTTTAAAGAAACCAAGTTGCGTCGAGGTGACTGCTTTAGGTGCAGCTTATCTTGCTGGACTTTCAACTGGCTATTTTGAAAGTATGGAAGAGATTTTGAAACTTCATTCATATGAAAAAATTATTACTCCTAAAATGGATGAGTTAACAAGAAATAAAAAGATTAAGGGATGGAAAAACGCAGTTAAAGCAGCGATTAGTTTTAAGGAAGGAAAATAAGATTTAAATGAGCCATATTTATAATATTCTTGCACCTTATTCTTTACATAAAATTATTCTTAAAAAATATCGTAAAAATGATGTTTTTGCTGATGTGAAACTTTACACTAAGGAAGATTTAATTTCTCTTTATTATGGTTCATTTAAAAAACAAGCTTTTATAGCATTAGTTAATAAGTTTAATTTAAGTTATGGAGACGCAAAAGAGAATTTTAATAACTTAATATATGTCGATGAAAATACTTTTGATCCTAAACTTATAAAATTAGCGGAAATGAAACGATATCTCATCGATAATAACTTGTACATCAAATCCAATAATTTAGATGATTTAAAAGGATTAACTTTAAGAGTTGAAGGTTATTCAAAAAATGACGAACTCTTATTATTTTTAAAAGAAAAATTAGGATTTAATCCTGTTTTTGCTTCGATTAATGCGGCAAAGCCCATTGAAAATCTTTCTTATTTAATATTTAACAACCTAGATGATGAATTATACTATGTTTATAATAAAATTGCTTCGCTTGTAAGTGAAGGCGATGAAAATAATAATTTAATTGATCCTTTAGATATTGGAATTTATGGGCTTAACGATACTTATTTACTTTCCATTCATCGTCTTGAAAATTGTTATCACCTAGGTTTAAATTATCCTTCTAAAATTAAAGTTATTTACTTGCCTATTGCAAAATCTTTTTTAAAATTAGACGAATTTAACGAGACTAATTTAGATGCCTTAAAAGAAAGTTATCCTAATGATTTCGATAATTTTTATAACCTAGTGGAACCTTATTTAAATCTTAATTTTGATCATCAAAGAAAAATTGAATTTTTTAAAGCTTTATTTTTAGATAGTGATGTCGAAGTTTTAAAAGAAAAATCTAAGATTAAGATTGTCGAAGATTTCGATGCTTTTGAAGGTAAATACTTATTTATTTTAAATTTCGCAAATTCATCTTTTCCAAAAGTATATGATGCATTTCATGGTTTAGATGAAGAAACTTCTCAAAAACTACATCTAACTTCTAATTTAACATTATCTAATTTTGAAAAGGAGCGTTGCACTAATTTATTACATTCAGACTTAAAATTAATATTTACATATCATAAAGTTGAAGGAAGTGAGAATATTTCTCTTTCACCATTTGTTAATGAACTTAATATGTTAGGAAATTATTTAAAAGATATTAAATTAGATGCTTCCTTTTCTAAAAATGCTTCCTTAACTTATTTTAAAAAGATTAAGGAGAAAAACGATAAATATAATGATTCGAATAATATGTTTATAGCGTATCAAAATAGTTTAAGTGATGATCTTCCAAAACTATATGATCCATCTTTTATCAATTTTAAAAATTCGCATCTTTTCTTTAAAAACCCTATTTCTTACTCGCACATTAAGTCTTATTTTGAATGTCATTTTAAATATTTTGTTTCTCATGTTCTTAATATTTCTGATAATTCTGAATCTATCCATTTAAAATTAGGCGAACTCGCACATAAAGTTTTTGAACAAATTGATATCGATAAAGAAATAGATTTTAATCAAGTATTTGAACATTGCTTTAAAAATTACACTTGGAAAATTAACGAACTTGCGCTTAAAGAAAAGATGAAAAAGGTAATCGTCACCAACGCAGAATTATTAAAAAAATTTTATCTTCAAATTGAAGAGCCTTATTCATTAATCAAAGAAAAGACATTTGTTATTGACTATATCGATAATACAAAGTTACTTGGTAAAATTGATATGCTTGTGGATATGGATAAATATTATGCCATTATCGATTACAAATCTTCCGATAACGATTTGTATAATGATTTTTTAGCAAATTATGGCTTATCTTTGCAATTACCTTTTTATTCTTTATTACTTTCTAGAGAAAAAGAATATGCTTCTAAACAAATTGTTGGAACTTACATTCGTGTTTTTTATCCATCTTCTATGAAGAGCAACGACCAATTAATTAAAGAAAGTATCGAAAAAGAAAAATTTAACGGGTTAACATTTGATTTAAACGGTTTTAAGAAACTAGATACTTCTTTAGAAGACAATAATCTTAGAAGTAGTTTATATTTTAAAGGCTTTAAAACTAATTATTCTTATTCATCTAATGGTCCGAATATTAAATTAGGTCAAGAAAAAGCAGTCAATAAACGTACGGAAGATTTATTGAATGATGCAATAAGACGCATCAAAAATTTCGAATTTGACATAAATCCAAAAGATATGGGCAATGATTTTAATAGTTGCAAATATTGTAATTTTAGAGACATTTGTTTTAGAAAAGACGAAATGGTCACTAAAATTTCAAAAAAAGGGGGTTAAGATGATTACTGCTGATGAGTTTATAAAAAGTGAAAAGCTTAATCCTGCTCAAGAAGCCGCTGCAATAACAAGCAATGGTGAATTTCTTGTCTCAGCCTCAGCGGGTTCAGGCAAAACAAAAGTTTTATCAAGTAGAACAGTTAAACTTATTTTAGAAGGTACTCCTGTCGAGAAATTACTTATTTTAACTTTCACTAAGGAAGCAGCCAAACAAATGGGTGAAAGAATAAAAAATCTTTTAATTAAAGTTGGCAATTTTGAAGCCGCTAGTAAGGTCGATTTAGCACACATTGAAACTTTCGATTCATTTTGCTTAGCGATGGTGCGAAGATATCATAATTTATTGAACCTAGATGCGAATGTTACCATTCTAGATAAAGGTATTTTAGAAATTGAAACTAGTCGTCTTATCCAAGAGATTTTTAATGAATTTTATAAAAAACAAGATGAAAGATTTTTAAATTTCATCACCCAATTTTCTTCTAAAGATGATGAAAATATTAAAAATAAGGTCATTAGAAAACTTTTCAAAAAGTTTGAAATTATTCCTGATACAGAAAAATATATCAATAATTATTTTTTAAATTTTTATGATGAAAATGAATTTATTAAATCTTTAGATGATTATTATGAAGAAATAATGGATAAATTAAAAACATTAAAATATGAATACGATATAAATAATTACGAGTTAAATGATGAGATTTACAATACTTTCATGATTGCCTTATCATGTAGGGATTATGATGACTTAATAGCGTTAAATGATTTTAAATTTGGTAGAGTAAAAGGAGACGTTGCGAGTAAAGATTTCCATTATCGATTAAAAACCGTTTTAGAATATATTAAAGACCATAATGATTATTCTGAATCTCATCATTTCGTAAGCAAGGAAAAGATGCTTTTAACTTACCGAAATAGCAAAAAGCATATCGAAATAGTTTTAGAAATTATTAAGGAATTACATCGCAGGCTTTTAGATTTTAAGAAACGCAATAATGCGTTTGACTTTATTGATATTGCTAAATATCTCATCAAATTATTGAAAGAAAATGATTCGGTACGAAAAGAAATTTCATCTATGTTTGATTACATTATGATCGACGAATATCAAGATACATCTGATTTACAAGAAGAAACGATTAATTTAATTAAAAACAACAATGTTTTCCAAGTAGGGGATATTAAACAATCTATCTATCGATTTAGAAATGCGAATCCTGATTTATTCCTAGAAAAGATGAATAAATTTAATAAAAATGAAGGTGGTGAAACTCACATTTTAAAAACAAATTATCGACCAACTGTAGAAGTAATTAACGCTATAAACTTATTTTTTGCAAAAGTTATGAAACCACCTTATCAAGAATACGATTATAATAACGGTCACGCGATGGAACCATTACAAGGAAAATATGGTGTAGATAAAGGCATACAAGTAGTAACTTACTCCGCTAGTGAAATTTCAGAAAATATCGATAAAGATGAATTTGAAGTTACTTATATTGCGCTTGATATTTTAAGAAGAATTAAAGAGAGTAAAAATAGTTTAAATTTCTCTAATTTTACTATCTTAATTGATAGAGCAAATAAGTTTAATTTCATCAAAAAGATTTTTGACAAATATTCCATACCTCTATCTATTGAAAGAGAAGATAATGTCGAAATGGACGATATCTATTTAGTTATTAAAAATATTCTAAAATTGATATTTTATATTCATGATGAAAGTAAAAAGATGGAATTTAACCATTCTTTTATCTCTATTTTACGTTCTTTTATTTACGAAATAAGCGATGAAGAATTAGCGAACCTAGCAAAAAATAAAACTTATTCTTCTTATGATTTATATAAAATTGTCGATAGATTGAATCTAGAAAAGGATAACTTATCTATCAGAGATTTGATTTTATCAATTTATGAGCAATTTGATATTTATAAAAATTTATTAAAAATCGATAATTATGATTTTAACTTAGCGATTTTAGATCGTATTTTATCTTTAGCAATTTCTTATGATGAACTCGGCCAATCTGCTTTAGATTTATTAAATTATTTCATCGACGCGGATGAATATGAAGTTAGCATGAAAATACGAGTTAAAGAAGATATTGAAAACTGTGTGAAACTTATGACGATTCATGGCTCAAAAGGATTAGAATTTGATTATATTTATCTTCCATTTAATAATGTCTCACCTAATTTAGAAGATGCAAGATCATCTATTTTATTCGACCAAAAATTAGGCATGTTTATTCCAAGTTACGATTTTGGTGATATTGGTTCACCTTTTAGAGATCAATTGAGCGATAAAATTAATTCTGAACTCGCAATGGAAAGACTTCGTTTACTTTATGTCGGCTTGACTCGTGCCAAGAAACAAAACGTCGTTTTGCTTCCCTTACCTAACTTAAATAATAAGAAAAAGATTCCCAATGTTCTTAAAGAAAATTGTTCGACTTTCTCTAATTTCTATTATTATGGTCTAATGGATGAAGATTATTCTTTCTTAGATTATCCTGAAGTCATAAACGCAAATTTTGAAACATTAATGAGGATGAATGACCTTATTACTAATAACTTAAATGATTTAAAAGATAAAAAAGAAACTGTTAAGGCAACACTTGAAATTAAGCCATGCGCGAAATTAAATTTATTAAAACCTTTGAAAAGAATTCGTGCTTCAAAAGCTGAAAACTCAAATGCGGATGAAGACTTACTTAATTTAGGCACTAGGTTACACGCCTATTTAGAAAAGATAGATTTTAAAAATGTTGATCTAAGTTTTATTCAAGATGAAAAAGAAAGAAATTATATCGATAGATTCTTGAAGCTAGATCTTTTTAAAAATGCAAAGGACGCAAGAGCGTTACATGAATTTTCATATTATGATGATGAAGAAGATGTTTCAGGCTTCATCGATTTAATCTTGATTTACGATGAACACATCGATATCATCGATTTTAAATTTGCTAATATCGATGATCCAAATTACGTTCGTCAGTTAGGAATGTATAAACATTATCTAGAGAAGATTAATGAAAATTATTTACCGATTAGAACTTATCTTGCAAGCGTCATCAAAGCTACTTATAAGGAGGTGATGACAGATGAAAACAATCTTGATAAGTAAAGAACTTGTCGCTAAGACATTAGAAAACTTAAAGATGGAAGATAAAGTTTCTTTAGAGATTTTATATCGTGTTTATTTTGAAGCATGTTCTGCAATCGATTATCTTAAAGATAATAAAGTCATCGCTACTTATCAAATTATCAATTCATCCATCATTTTAAATTATGCAATTGGAGAACTACTTTATTTAAGTGATAAAAAAGATATTAAATATGATGAAACTTTCATCGCAGGACTTGTTAACCGCGTCGTCGATAAGTTTGTCACCATCGAATTATTTTCAATTAAGACACACGGCTTATATTCTAAATACTCACCAGTTATTTCTAACATCATGACGATGATTTCTTTTATGCTTTCAAGTTTGCCAATCATCCGCGCCAAAAATAAAAACGATATCCGTTTCGATATCTTAGAAAAAGTCATCTTCTTAGCAAGATGTATCGTCGATCTCATCTTAGCAGGTTTTGAAACGGAAGCATTTTCCACGTGGCGAACGATGCATGAATCAGAATGTATTTTACTCGTCTTAGTTAAAACTAAAAAAGAAGGTCTTGATGCTTATTTAAGACATATGGTCTACTCTTTAGCGTTTAGAAACGCCATCGAAGATAAAACTAAGCAAGATAATATTTTTATCGAATTAAAAGAGAAGATGAAAGCACATGACCTCAAATCGAAAGATATGAAAAAATTTATCGAATACGGTTGGCTTTATGATGCAGTGGAAACTAATAAAATTGATGGCTTTAAACTAAATTTCCGCAATGGTTTAGAAGTCGCAGCTGGATTAAGTAATTATGCGAAATGGTATGAAATGTCTTCTGAAATTGCTCACTCTTCGCCTTTATTAATCTTTTCTCGAAAAGAATATTTTGCTAAAGCAAGTCTTATAAATTTATATGAATCGTTTTTTAGAGTCGAACCGATATTCACTAATCTTTACGTCAAAAGCGTCGATGAAGCAAGCAAAAAGCGTTACTTAGAAATGCGTAACGCTTACATGCAAGATATTAAAGAAATTTACATCGAAGAAAGAAATAAATTCATCGCTTCTAATAAAGCGAAATCTCATTCACCTTCGTAACATGATCCACCGATGAATTCTCTCATGAGAGAATTGCATGGGATAAATTTATCATCGATTTGTTCGAAGAATTTATAAGTACGAATAAGTCTTTCGACCATCGGATAGAATTCGCTATTACGGTCGACGTTATTAAGTAATGGAATAGCGTATTTTTTCATCGCGGAAATTTCATAACTTAATAAGGAATTAAAGACGTAATTTGCGCCTTCTTGCGTATCATAAATCCATTTGAATTCGCCCATACGTACGCTTGGCCACATCTTGATCGTATCGATAGCGGAAGCATTTCTTGTACGGTTATCACGGATGATACGTCTTAATAGACGTAAATCGGTGAGCGATAGTGGGTTATGATTATCGATATTAATTTGGGCTTGTGGAGCGATGTAGATTTTAAATTTTTGGTGCTTTGGAATTAAATTAGTGAGCTTTTCATTTAAAGCATGGATTCCTTCGATGATGATCGGCTCATCTATAGCGACACGAAGTTTTCTTCCTTTTACTCTTTTGCCTAACATGAAATCAAATTTAGGTAATTCAACTTCGAGACCAGAAATTAAATCTGCCATATTCTTGTTGAATAGATCGATATCTAAAGCATAAATGCTTTCTAAATCAGGTTCACCATGTTCATCTTTTGGAGCGAGACTACGTGGTAAATAATAATCATCGATCGAAATACGAATTGGTCTAATGCCACGGCTAAGTAGTTCCGTTCTAAGTCTATTAGCGAACGTCGTCTTGCCTGAACTTGATGGACCAGCGATGCAGATGAGACGAATATTATCGATATTTTCTTCGATTTGATCACCTAATTCGACGAACATCTTATTGTGTCTTGCTTCGCACATATTGATAAAATCAATTGAACCATCTTGGTCGATATGTTTATTGATGCCCGCGATCGAATCCGCACCGGCGATACGACCCCAGTTGTGCATCTCTTTTAAGACTTTGCCGAAAGTAGGGGCATCTTGGAAAGGAGGAATTTCACCTTTCGTTTCATAGCGTGGATATTGGAATAAGATACCAGGAAGATAAAGTCTCATCTGCCACTTGGAGATGTAACCAGTGGAGGGGACGAGTTGACCATACATATAATTTTTATAGCCATCACATTCGTGATAGTGACAAATTTCTTCTGGTCTATAAGGTAAGATTTGGACTTTATCGTCGTAACCTTCTTCTTTATAGATTTCCGTTATTTCTTCCTTGCTACATCTTTTTAAGACGAGAGGATAATCTTCTTTAACGATTTCTTCCATCTTCGCTCTTATCTCTTCGACCAAGTTCATGTTCACTTGGATGGATTTATCTAAAATCTCTAAGAAGATAGAACGTGAAACATTGTAAGATAATCTAATTTTTGCCTTCGGATAAAGTCGATAGAAAGCCATACAGATTAAATAACGTAAAGAGTTTTCATAGAATTGGCAGGCTTGCCTATCGCTAAGATCTAGCCAAGTGACGATCGCATCTTCATTAATTTCATACGTTAATGGTCTAACGCGACGGTCGACGCGGGCGGCGTAATATTTTTTCTTGTCTTGTTCGGGTAGTAAATCGAGTAATTTCATCGGCGTATCATAAGTTCTTTGTTCGCCGTCAATCAAAAGGGTATAGGACATGTTTTTACCTCGCTGTTCTTTTTGTCTAAATACTATATTAGCATAATCAATTAACCTATCAAAATGATTTTATCTACTTCCTTATTCAATGGCTTTTTCTTGCAAATGTGAGCGTATACACATACAATATTTTTGTTAATTTTATAGAGGTATTGTTCATATGGAAAAAAAGACGATGGTCTACATCCAAAGTGGGGGACCGACCCCAGTTATCAATACGTCCTTATATGGGGCGATTAAAGAAGCAAGAAAACACGCTGATCAAATTGGAGCAATCTATGGCTCTAGATATGGCATCGAAGGTTTGATCAACGATAATCTTATCGATATCAATATGGAAAGTGATGAAGATATCGAATTATTACTCCAGACGCCAGGAGCGATCTTAGGTACTTCAAGATTTAAACTTCCAACTGATTTCCACGATCCAATTTATCTTACAATTTTGAAAACTTTAGAAAAACATAACGTCGGTTATTTATTCATCAATGGTGGGAATGATTCGATGGATACATGCTACAAACTTTCTTTATTATTTAAAGAAAAAGGTGTCGATATCAAAGTGATGGGCGTTCCAAAAACAATCGATAATGACTTAGCCTGCACCGATCACTCATTAGGATTCCCAAGTGCGGCGAAATGTGTCATTAACGTCGTCCAATCGATCGCTATCGACGCGGCGAGTTATCGCAAAGGCAAAGTTTTCATCATCGAAATTATGGGTCGTAACGCTGGTTGGCTTACCGCGACGATCGATTTATTAGATGAAGATATGCGTCCTGATTTAATTTATCTGCCTGAACAAGATTTTGACTTAGAAGATTTCTTAAGCAAAGTTAAAACTATTCACGAAAGAGATGGTTACTGCATCGTCGCTATTTCGGAAGGCATCCATTTTGAAAGAAGCAGTCAAAGCGCATTCGTCGATGCTTTTAATCACGTGCAATTAGGCGGGCTTTGTAATGAACTTTGTAAGATCGTCGAATCTAGATTAAATATTCCGACTAGACCAATCGAATTATCGTTATTACAGAGGGCTAATCCGCTTACAATTTCAAAAATTGATCAAGATGAAGCCAAAGCTATCGGAGCTTTAGCGGTTAAATCGGCTTGCCAAGGCATTACAGGCCAGATGGTAGCGATTAAAAGACTTACATCTTCGCCTTATAAAACCGAACTTGTCATCGAAGATTTAAGCGGTATTGCTAATACGGAAAGAACCCTTCCTTTATCGATGATTTTAAATGATAAAGAGATGGATGTTTCTTACCGAGAATACCTAAAACCACTCATCGTTGGAGAGACTGATTTGAAGTGGGATAATGGTATCTTAAAATATGCAAAATTTAAATACGTGAAAGTAAAATAAAATTTAGTGCGATTTTAAATGATTTAATAAGTCTAGGTGTGCTATCATATATATATGAAGCGCACCTTTTTTTATCTTTTACATTCAAAATATAAATTCTTGCTCGGATTGCTCATCGGTTCGCTCATTTTTTTATGCTTGTTACCATTATGTTTCTTTGGTTTATATGCTTATCCATTGGGATGGCTTTTTGGTTTACTTATCGCTTCTTTAGCTTCTTATCTACAAGAAATTAGTGCTTCCTTCATCTTAAAAAATAAGAAAGTTATCTTGAGCGTCTTACTTTTTAGTGTGCGTTTCTTACTCTACGCCTTTGGCTTAATTGTCTCCGCATTATTAACCTTTTATTATCGTCTTGAAGGATTAAATTTCTTCATGGTGATGGGAGCTTACATCTTTATTAATATTATGTTCATCGTTGTGACTAGCGTGAGCAAAGAGGATTTAAACTATGTTCGATAATTTCTTCGTCTTCGACATGTCCGGTGAAATTATCGTCTCTTTGATCGTCATTGGTCTCATCATTTTATTTGCTTTCGTCATCTTCTTCCTAGCTAAAAGACAAGACCCTTTAAAAGCTCCGAAAGGTTTATTATTAATCGCTGAATTAGGAGTGAGGAAAGCGGATGAACTAGCGAGTTCATTCATGAATAGCGATAAGCAAAATTTTGGGGCTTACGTCGTTAGCGTCGCCCTTTATCTAGGCTTATGTTACTTCGTCGGGATGACAGGTTTACCTCAACCGGTCACTTCTTTAGCGATTCCTTTAACTTTATCTTTATGCACTTTCTTTTTAATTCACTTTACAGCAGCAAGATATAATAAATGGAAATATTTTAAACGTTTTACCGAACCAGTTTTCATCTTCTTACCGATCAACTTAGTGTCGATGTGGTCACCTTTATTATCTTTTGCTTTCCGTCTTTTTGGAAATGCTTTAAGTGGTTACATCGTCTTATCTTTAGTCTATTGGGCTTTAGAAAATTTAAGCGCTCTTATCTTCAGCGCTTTACCAGCGGGCGTAAATTCTATTTTCATTGCCCCGATCATCACGCCGGTGCTACATCTATATTTCGATGTGTTCGCTGGCTTCATCCAAATTGTCGTCTTTATCTTCTTAAGTCTCATCTTCATCGCGCAAGAGAAGCCTGACGAAGATTTAGCACACGAAATATCCATCACCAATTTCGAAGAAAGGAGGGCTCACTGATGGAAATTAAATATTTAGCCGCGGCTATCGCCGTCTTAGCGGGGGCTGTATCCGCTATCGCAGATGGTATCATCTGCATGAAAGCAGTGGATGGTATCGCTCGTAATCCCGAAGTTTATTCGAAAGTTCGTACGACGATGATCCTTGGCTGCGCACTTTCGGAAACGACAGCGATCTACGCCTTAGTTATCGCTATCTTAATTTTATTCATCTAAAAGGAGAATTTACTTGCTTCATCTTCCTCATCTTTGGACATTATCATCGACTCCTCCCATTAACGGGGATGACATCTTAGATAAACTCATCCCTGACTTTTGGTCCTTTTTGACGCAATTAATTGCTTTCATCATCTTAATTGTCGTCGTCACCTTCCTCATCTATAAGCCGGTGAAGAAGATGCTTTCGAAACGAAAAGAAAATATCGAAAAAGAAATAAAGGAAGCGGAAGATAAAAATAAAGAAGCGGCGGAAAATGTCGAATCGAGTAAGAATCTCATCAAAGAAAGTCACGTCGAAGCCGATAAAATTATCGCTAGCGCGAAAAATGAGGCGATTAAACAAGCCGATTTAATCAAGCAAGAAAATGCCAAAGAAATCGTCCAGATGAAAGAAGAAGCGAAGAAAGATATCGCTAAAGAGCAAGCCTTAGCGAAGGAACAACTGAAAAACGACGTCGTCGACGTCGCCATCTTGATGTCATCGAAGATTTTAGAGCGTGAAGTGAAAAAAGAAGATAATGAAAAAATTATCGATGAACTGTTAAAAGAAGGTGAAGATCATGATCGATGAAATTGCCTCTAAATACGCTAGTGCGCTCTTTGCGGTCGCTAGGGAAGAAAACGCTCTAGAAACTTACTTAAAAGAAGTAAAAAAGATACGTCATGCACTCTTTTATAACGAACAATTCATCTACATTCTTGCTTCTTATAAATTAGATGATGAAAAGAAGATGAAAATTTTAGATGAAACGTTGAAAGATTTATCTTTAATTCCTTTGAAGAAACTCATCTTCCTCATCGCTAAAAACGGAAGAGCAAGAAAAATTATCTACATCTTAGATGATTTCATCCATCAAGCTCATCTTTATTTAGGTATAAGAGAAGGTTACATTTATTCGACTTATCCCTTAAGTGAAGAAAGCCAAGAAAAGATTAAAGATTACGTGAAGAAAAAATTAGGTTATGAAGTCTATTTATCTAATCGCATCGATACATCTTTAATCGGTGGATTTAAAGTCGTGTGTGGTGACCGTATCATCGACATGTCCATCAAACGTAAATTAAAAAACTTAAAAAAATCGCTCCACGGAAAGGAGATAGCCACCTATGAAAATTGATGCTTCAGAAATTAGTGCTCTTATTAAAGAGCAAATTAAAGAACATACTTTCTACGTCCATAACGAAGATGTTGGCATGGTCTTAAGTGTCGGAGATGGCATCGCTTTAGTCTACGGTCTAGACCAAGTGATGTTAAATGAACTCGTCATCTTCGAAAATGGTGTGCAAGGCTTAGTCTTAAATTTACAAGAAGAATATGTCGGTGTCGTCGTCTTAGGCAGCGATTTAGAAATTAAAGAAGGCGATAAAGTTAAACGTAGTGGCGCTCTCATCGAAGTGGGGGTTGGTGACCAATATTTAGGCCGCGTCGTCGATGCCTTAGGCCATGCGATCGATGGCAAAGGTGAAATTAAATATGAACGCACGAGACCAATCGAAAGAATCGCGCCTGGCGTCATGCTTCGTAAGTCGATCGATGAACCTTTAGAGACGGGTATCAAAGCCATCGATGCGATGATTCCTATCGGTAAAGGACAAAGAGAACTTATCATCGGGGATAGACAAACAGGTAAGACTGCGATCGCTATCGATACGATCATCAATCAGAAAAATAAAAATATTTATTGCGTCTACGTCGCTATCGGGCAAAAGCAATCGACGGTCGCTAATATCGTCGAAAAATTAAAATTCGCTAATGCGTTAAGTTACACTGTCATCGTCGCCGCTTCGGCGAGTGAAAATGCTGCTTTACAATATATTGCCCCATATAGCGCTACCGCGATGGCGGAAGAATGGCTAGAGCAAGGAAAAGATGTTTTAATCGTCTACGATGATTTGTCGAAACACGCTGTAGCTTATCGTACTTTATCTTTACTTTTAAAACGTTCTCCAGGAAGAGAAGCTTATCCTGGTGACGTCTTTTATCTCCATTCAAGATTACTTGAAAGAGCGTGCAAGTTAAGCGATAAATTAGGTGGAGGATCTTTAACTGCTCTACCGATCATAGAAACGCAAGCGGGGGACATAAGCGCTTACATTCCTACCAATGTTATTTCAATTACCGATGGACAAATATTTTTGATGTCAAATTTATTTAACGAAGGAGTAAGGCCCGCCATCGATAGTGGTCTATCTGTTTCGCGTGTCGGTGGAAGCGCTCAAATTAAAGCGATGAAACAAGTCGCTTCATCTTTAAAAATCTCTTTAGCGAACTATCAAGAATTAAAAGACTTCGCTCGCTTCGGTAGCGATTTAGATCCGAAGACGAAAGAGATTTTAAAACATGGTGAAGTGCTCGTCGAACTATTTAAGCAAGATCAATATTTTCCCTTCCCGATGGAAAGACAAATTTTAGAATTATTTGCAGTAAATCACGCTTATTTAGATGATTTAGAGACGAATAAAGTAAATTTCTTCCTCGATGGATTATATGAATATGTGAAAAATTTCCACGGAGAATTATTGAAGGAAATTATCGATAAAAAAGAGATTAGTGAAGACTTAGAAAAAGCAATACATGAAACGATAAGCGATTATAAAGAAGTCGTCTATCGCGGTGAGGAAATTTAAAGGATGAGCAGTCTAAATTTAAATGACATCCAAAGACGTGTGAAGTCGATTTCTTCGACGAAGAAACTCACGAATGCGATGATGCTCATCGCGACTTCAAACTTACGTAAATATCGTAAGAAGTTAACGGAGTCACGCATCTTTTTTGATTCGTATTTAGATTTAGGTAAAGATATTTTTTCGCGTTTTTTAAGAAAAGAAGATCATCCTTACTTATTTCGACCGCACTTCCAAAAAAGAAAACTTTTCATCGTCATTTTCTCTAGCGTTTCGATGTCTTCATCTTTTAACTATCAAATTGCTTCTTTTTTAAAGACGAAGATTCATGCGAACGATGAAATATATTTGATTGGGAATCGTAAATTAGGACAAGTCGCGTTAAATAAATTGAATATCGATAACAAGATCGCTTTTTCGCAACACGAATTAAATATCGGTTCACGTCTTGAAGTCATCTTAGAACGCATCTTAAAACTTTATCAAGATGAAATTTATGGTTCGATCGAATTAGTGTACATGCACTATAAAAACCCTCTCGTCTTCGAGGCTACTTCGACTTATCTATTACCGTTTTTTGCTTCGAAAGATGATGTTTTAAAAGATGATTCAACCTTACTTATCGAACCTAATTTAAAAGAGGTCGTCGATACTTTAATCCCACACGTTCTAAGTGCTTCCATTTATGGAAAATATTTAGAAAGCCGCGTCTCTGAGCAAGCGAGTAAACGAGCCCAGATGGAAAACGCCACTAATAACGCTCAAGAAATTATCGATACTTTAACGATTGAAAAAGCCAAAGCTAGACAAGGAGCCATCACTGAAGAGATCAATGAGATTAGCTCCGCTTTACTTTAAAGAAAGGTAGGTAAAAATGTATGGAAGAAGAAAAATTACTAGGTCATATCGCTCAAGTACTTGGGCCGATCGTCGACGTTAGATTTAACGAAGGTTATTTGCCAAGTTTACTTACCGCTTTAAAAGTGAAGAAGGCGGACGCCAGTTATCTAACTTTAGAAGTGATGCAACACGTCGGAGATGACGTAGTGCGTTGCATTTCACTCGGCGAAACTTCTGGTCTCGTCCGCGGAATGGAAGTCATCTCTTTAGATCATCCTATCGAAGTGCCGGTGGGAAAAGAAACGTTAGGAAGAATGTTTAACGTCTTAGGTGAACCAATCGATGATATAGCCTTCAATGATAAAAACGTGAAACATCAATCCATTCATCGCGCACCTCCGAAATTTGAAGAACAACTAGCCGGCAATGAAATATTTGAAACTGGCATCAAAGTGATCGACTTATTATGTCCTTTCTTAAAAGGTGGAAAAATTGGTCTATTTGGTGGAGCGGGTGTCGGTAAGACCGTTCTCATCCAAGAATTAATTCATAATATTTCTTATAAGAACCGTGGCATTTCAGTGTTCGCCGGTGTCGGAGAAAGAACTAGAGAAGGTAACGACTTATATTTTGATATGAAAGAAAGTGGCGTGTTAAAAAATACCACTCTCGTCTTCGGTCAGATGAATGAACCACCGGGTTCGAGAATGCGCGTCGCTTTAAGTGCGCTTACGATGGCGGAATATTTTAGAGATGAAGAACACCAAGATGTTTTATTGTTCATCGATAATATTTTCCGTTTCATCCAAGCCGGTTCTGAAATTAGCGCCCTTTTAGGGCGTACTCCTAGTGCGGTCGGATATCAGCCAACTTTAGCAACGGAGATGGGGCAATTAGAAGAAAGAATTACTTCGACGGAAAATGGGGCCATTACTAGTGTCCAAGCGGTCTACGTTCCAGCGGATGATATCACCGATCCCGCCCCAGCGACAACGTTTGCTCACCTCGACGCTAAAATTGTTTTAGATCGCTCTTTAGCGGCCCTAGGTATCTATCCAGCGGTGGACCCACTTGCGTCAACTTCTAACATTTTAGATCCTAACATCATCGGTCAAGAACATTACGAAGTAGCGAGCGACGTCCAAAAGATTTTGCAACGTTACAAAGATTTACAAGATATTATCGCAATCTTAGGCATCGACGAATTGACGGAAGAAGATAAACTCGTCGTCTCTAGAGCAAGAAAGATAAGAAATTTCTTATCTCAACCTCTTCACGTCGCTTCTCATTTCAATGGTTTAAATGGGGTCTACTTCTCCATCAAAGATACGGTGAAAGGATTTAAACGTATCTTAAAAGGGGAATTTGATGACGTCCCAGAACAAAATTTCTTATACGTCGCTAGCATCGATGATGTAAGAAAGAAAGATGAAAAGAAAACTAATAAGAAGAAATAAAATATGAAAAAGATTCACGTCCAAATTATTAATCCTGATGGTATTTATCTAGAAGAAGATGCGGAGATGATTAACGTCTTTACTTCCGTTGGAATGCTCGGTATTTTATTTGGACATATGCCCTTAGTCGCGCCTATCGTCACTTCGCCATTAGAGATAATCGACGGGAAGAAAAAACAATTGTTCGCCGTAAGCGAAGGCTTTTTAAAAGTTAAGCCAGATGAAGTGACCATCTTAATTTCACAAATTGAAGAAGCGCACGCTATCGATAGAGATAGATTATTAAAAGCTATCGCTAGCGATGAAGATATCATCGCTCATGCGGATGATGAGGAAGCGATCGAAAAAGCTAAACTAAATTTAGCTAAAAATAAAAATCGTTTAAATGTTTCTAATCGTTTGAAAGGCTAGATATTATTTCTTCGTATTGCGCGAGATAATTTTCATCATCCCTTAAGATATATTTTGTCGTATCTAATGTGTTTAAATAAATAAGACCGCTTGTAATAGGCAAATTAAAATCATTTTCAATTCTATTTTTTTCATCATCGCTTAATCTCGATAGATCGATACGATAAGGTTTTAACGTTTCTATATCGTTAAAGTCAGGATAAAAATGTTCCTTATAAAATTCGTAAGATAACTCATCTTCGTAAAAATATAAGACGTAATTAGACTCGTTATCAAATACATTTAAAATAGAAGTTAAATCATCCATTTGAGCGATAGGGGAACTTGCAACGTAACTATCGAAGGCAATCTCAAAATTGTGTGCATTTTGAAAACGAGAAGAGGCGAGCTCACTTATCTTTTTTCCATCTTTAAAAAAGGACATGTTAGGTGTACTTAAAACGGAATAGACGTCAGGTAAGGCTTCATTTAATTCTGTCAAATTGTTCGAAGTAGTGTTATATGAATAGATGAGATGATGCGTTTCTAATAAATAATTTTTTAAGATGGGAAGAAAAGAAGCGCAGAAAGAACAATTTTCACTATAAGTGTAGACGACATAATCTTGTTTAGTTTCACTTAACGTTATCAATAAATCATTGTCCGCACTTTTTGTGAAAAGAGTAATATCATCTTCTAAGGAGACAAGATTATTTTCTAATAAGCCATGACGTTCTAAATGGATGGTACTTTGGTTACCTTCGCAGCCACTTAGAATTAATAAAGGTAAGACTAACAACGCTTTCAATTTCATGGAATTTATTATATAAAGTTTAGTTTCGTTAGGCAAAATATCTTTTTCTACGTATAATAGATTATGAGGTAGCAATTATGAACAATAACATTTGGCACACCTTTCCTAAGGAAAGAATTAAACCTGATGATTTTTACGTCGTCATCGAAATTGAAAAAGGTAGCAAAAATAAGTACGAACTAGATAAAGAGACGGGCTTATTAAAACTTGACCGTATCTTATATACTTCCACCCATTATCCACATAATTATGGTTTCATTCCTCATACGTATGCGGAAGATTTAGATCCAATCGATGTCTTAGTCATCTCATCTGAACCAATCATTCCGATGACCATCGTCAGATGTTATCCTATCGGCGTTCTCCACATGATCGATAGTGGCTACCGCGATGAAAAAGTTATCGCTATCGCGTTAAATGATCCGTTCTATCAAAAATTTAGACATATTAGAGATTTACCAAAACATATCTATGAAGAAATAGAACATTTCTTCTCCGTCTATAAAACTTTGGAAGGTAAGCCTACCGCAGTCTATGAAACGGAAGGGCCAAAAAAAGCTATCGAAATAATCGAACAATGTATCGTTAGGTACGATGAAACTTTTAAAAATAAAAGATAATTAATTACTTTTCTAAACTAGCCATCGCTAGGATGCGGCGGAGCTTATTCGCCGCTATTTTTTCATAGATGTCTTCTTTTCTTTTCTTCAGCATCGCTAAGGCCCAATAATACCAAAGGATATCGACGTAACGATACATAAGTTTAATTCTTCGCATTTTTAAGGAATTAAATTGGCTACCAAAATAAAATCTTAAGAAAGTTTCAATCGTCTTTTCATCTTCGATATTATTTTCACTTAAAAATGAAGCTAAATCGAAATAGGGGTGATTCATCCCAGCGTATTCCCAATCGATGAGAAGCATCTTATCGAATTTAAATAGGAGGTTATTTCTTACTAAGTCGTTATGACATAAGACGAATTCTTTTTCTTCCTTCTTTAAGAAGTTTAAAGCATCTCTAATCGTGTGCTTCTCGTATAGGTTAGGAATGTTTGTTTCACCAGCTTCTTTTTTATAAGCGTAAAGACGATCTAAACTATTAAATTTACCTTCGATTTTTAAGTTCGCTCGATGGAGTTTTTTTAGCGTTTTCGCGCAGTAACGAAGTTGTTCTTCTGAAAGCGAGTCGATGTAAAGATGCGTGCCGTGGATAAACTTAGAAAGTTTAATATCCGTATCTTCATCGTAATATAAGACGATTTCAGAGATGTTTAAAGGAGCGATTTTTCTTATCGCATCTCTTTCGTTTTTACTACGATAAAATAAATCGTCATGATATTTTCTAAAACGTAAAATGTAAGCATCGTTAATGTTATAAAGAATATTCGTCGTCCCTTCTGGTATCAAAGAGATGTAGTGGACGCGTTTATTCGTCAGTTCGCTAAATATTTTTTTGGCTTCTTCTTTATCGTACATAGTCTTAAATCACTTCGATAATATCATATTTTATGAAACCATAAAACTTTTATCTAGCATGGATTTTCTTTTCTTTGTAGTAAGCGAGTTTGAAACTTATTATAATACACTTGATGAAAAAAATATTTTTACCAAGTTTATTACTTTCTAGCCTTCTAGCGTGTAGTCCGATTCGCCCCATCGAACAAAAGATCGAAATTATTAGGAGCGAAAATCCATCTTTAGTAAGTATCACTCCTTTCGAAGTGGAAGAAAAGACAATCACGAACGGGGAAAATTACATCTTAACTTTCATCATCCAAAATTGTCCGTATTGTTTAGAAGCACAAAGAGAATTAGAAAGTTACGCGATAGAAAATGAAATTGATATTTATCTATGTGACGTCACAAACGTCAACATGAGTAGCGGTGAACTCGATGCTTTAATTCGTTCAACTAGTTACGAAGGTGAAGATTATTACGTCTTTCCTTTAGATATCGGTTTTCCGCAACTTTACATCTTTACGGAACGATACGTCGCTATTGCGGTCAATGAAGATTTTAGCGAGACTTTAGATAGCCTCATCACAGTCGTCGAACCATCCTAATAGTTTATAGGCCCATTATTTTTAGGTGAGTGCGCAAGGTAGCGTTTTCTTTTTGTAGGTAAGTCCTACTTTGTTAATTTCCTTCATTTTAGCATCCTCCATACTTTATTGCA
>CALVUG010000002.1 GCA_944363535.1 uncultured Bacilli bacterium | reverse complement strand
TAATTACTCCTTTCTTACGATAGGAGCATATATGTAATCATAAAAATGTGAAAGGGTGTTAATTAACGACGTTTACAAAAGGCTATGCAAATAGAAGTTGAGCAATCGAAGTTTTTAAAAAAATTAGAGAAGAAACTTCTAACCTCAAATCAAGGTATACGTCCATTTCTTAAATGATTATTTTCCCTTTAATATTACTTGACTAACACGCTCATCACATGTAAACATTTAGTTAGGCGGATATTTATGAAGCAAAATAATTCAAATGTCACTAACGAGGAATTCAATAATTTTGCCGTGCATGAAATTATCGCTAATAAGGAAGCATCGCACGAAACCGGCGAATACAATGAAATCCAAATTACGAATGGATTAATTTCTACCACTGAAGAAGAATCTAGTTCAAGTGATGATTCAACATCGAAAGCTATTTCCATCGGTAGTTCAATCGGTGTCGCTATCGGTATTGGCGGTATCGTAGTGGGAGCGGCGATCGGGATTTCAACTCCCATCTTATTTTTAAGTGCGCAAAGTATCATTGGCATTAGCGAAGCACATTGTTTCTTCGAACTTTCTAACATCGATTATGAACAAGTAAGTATCCAATTAGAAAACGAGGAAGGAGTAGAGATCGAACTCGTCGATTTATTTCCCGCGGATTTCACCAATCAATACGTTACTTCTTTTTATAATTTAACTCCTAATTCAACTTATTATTTGCAAGGTTTGAACTCTAACGGGGAAGAATTGAACTTAGGAGAAGTTAATTCATTTACCACTTTAGATGTTCCAACTTACGATATTGATATTGATAGAAGTAATTATGATAAGATAAATGAACAATACAATTTAACTTTTATTATCGATAATCCAAATGGTTATCCTATCGAAGCATTACTGGTTTGTGAAAATGATGAAACATTAAATCAACATTTATTATCTACGGAAGGAATTTATCAATTTAGTTTACCAAATATCTTATCTTCTTACCGTCTAGAACTTTATCAAGAAAATTTCTTAGTGGGACAAACATTTTTTAGTGATTACGAAGGAATGAATGTCATCGAAGAATCGATTGAAATAGGTATCTCTTCTATTTACATGGGGTTAAATCCTGGGGAAATTAACGTCTATCAAATCGATGCTTATCTCATCCCTAACGACAATTTAGAACAAGCTATCGAAGCAGATCCTGCGCCTGATGGAAACATCTTATATGTTATGAATTACGAATTAGAGCCTAACACTTCTTATCTATTAAAAATTAGTGATAAAAATAGGCCTACTTTCACATATTTTTCCTATCGTTTTAATACTTTACCAATACCAAATTATGATATAACAATTGATGATTCAAATTTTGATATCGCAAACGGGATTTATAATTTAACATTTACAATTAATAACGAAGATAATTGCTACATAGACGCCACTCTAATTTGCCTTAATGATGAAACATTAAATCAATCTCATTCTATTATTACAAATACATTAGAGGTAACCTTACCCACACTTTTTTCCGAATATCAGCTAAGTTTAAGTCAAGAAGGACACGATGTTGGTTCTAAAGAATTTAGTTATTACATTCCTATGAGTCTTATTCAAAATAGCCTTAATATCACGAATTCATCGTTTGCTTGCGAAGTTGAATTAGGCGATATATCGATCGAACAAATAGATGCTTACTTACAATTAAATGATGATCCTAGCAATGAATTAGTATTAGAAATAGTGCCTAGCGATAATGCGAATTCTATCTCTTTAAGGATGGAAGGATTATTAGCTAACGCAAGTTATACTTTGAAGATAAGAGATAATTCTAGACCGACTCTTACTTACTTAACTTATACATTTAATACATCTGCTTAATTCTCATATAATTTAAAAAGAAAGGATGGTAAATTATGGGTAAAATTAAGAAAAATAAGAAGTTGATGATATCGATTCATAGTATCGTCGTCGCTATCATCATCACCGCTTACGTGCTTTTGATCGTCGGCTCATATTATTGGAAAGATGAACATTGGTATCAAGTATTTAATCCGTTCGTCAAGTTTCCAACCGAGAATATAGCGCCTGAGTATGCTTTAGACATGTTCGTTCGTATTGTTTCATTAAGCTTTGTCGTCATTACAATAACTTACGCAGTGCGCTTAATTTTAAGAATTGTTGGACCTAAGTTCAAAAAGGGTCGCGCTTTAGCGAGCCTACTTTCAAGTTTTGCTAAATATTTAGGGGCAATTATTTTAATATTTGCTATATTAGGAACGCTTGGTATCGATACGACAGTGTTACTCGCTAGCGCTGGTATCTTATCCTTAATCGTTGGCCTTGGAGCGCAGCCTCTCATCGAAGATATTTTCGCTGGTATCTTCATCGTCTTCGAACATACGTTTGAAATTGGTGATATTATCGTCGTCGATGGCTTTAGGGGAACGGTGAGAGAAATGGGCATTCGTACGACGAAAATTGAAGATGCAGGAGGAGACGTAAAAGTTATCAATAATTCTGATATTAGAACGCTCGTCAACATGACTTCAAAATTATCGACTGCGATATGTGACGTTTCCATTAGTTATACGCATGACATTGAAAAAGTAGAAAAAATCTTAGAAGAAAATTTACCTAAGATTAAAGAAAAATATAAGTCTATAGTTAATGGTCCAACTTATGTTGGTGTCCAATCGCTTGCCGATAGCGGAGTAGTGCTTCGCATCATCGCTGAATGTAAAGAATTATTGCGTTATCAAGTGCAACGTGATATCAACCGCGAAATTAAAATTATTTTCGATCAAAATAACATTACCATTCCTTATCCTCAAATCGTCGTCCACGAAGGCAAAGTGGATAAAGAATAGAATTATCTCTACTGCACACAAATTGTGGCTTAAACACTCAGTTTAATGTGCAGTTTTTATTTTTAAAGTTTTTGAATTTGAATCGTCGCGGTTAGATTTACTTCATCGATCGATAAGACTTCAAAACTAAAGCCTAATGATGAACCGCTATTAAGAACGCTGCCTTTTGGAAATTGAGACCTATAACTACTCATCGTAAAACTATCGCCAGCTTTGAAGAGCATTAAAGAATTTAGATTATCTTGCATCTCATCATCGTTCGCACGACTATTACGAATAAGGGCTAATAAATCGTAGTTACGATCTTCGCTTACTTCTGCATAATATCCTTCTAGGCCTTGATTTGCGACGTAAGTGGTATTAGTCGCGCCGATTCCATAATAATTTCCCTCTACAAAATCAGTGTAATGATTAGATGTGTCGACATATGTATAATTACCAGATTCATAATATCGTCTCAATCTTGCATCGACATGCCAAAGCCTTATTCCAATATCATTCGAACCAGAAAAATAGGTGCCCGAATTATTTACATCATATGCATTTAAACCAGTAGGAGTGTATAACTCTAAAAGTAAATATTCATCGAATGGCGAACCAGTCCATTCGGGTGAAAGTAAGATGACATCGCCTGATTCTTGAAAACTTTCAATTTCGATAGTGATGTCATCCGTGGGTACGTAAGGCTCGACCCAACCTAATGCCATTTGTGAGAATGGATCATGACTTCCAACATTATAATCTTGCATGGAAAAACCTGCGGCAGGATTATTACCATATTCATAAGCATAATCGTAATAATCATCTAATCCTAAGACGTGGCCCATTTCATGTATGTAAGTATGGGCATCGATGTAGTTGTCACCACTTTCATACATGAAATCGTATGAAGCCCAGAAGTAAGTATTAGCAATTGGGTTATTTATATTGTAATTTTCTTGTTGTAACCAGAAGCAATATGCCCATAGTGATTCACTTACTTTATTATCGTTGTTGGAATTAGGAGCGGCATAGATGAGGATAAGGGCATCGATGTAGCCATCTTTATCGGTGTCGTAACTATTGTATTCGCTACCTAGTTGTTGTTTTAATGAATTACCAACGTCTTCTACAAGTGAGTCGACTTGATCACTAGTGATAGTAGTGGAGCTATAACTCGTTTCATACCAATCAGTAACTTTTCCACTTAAGTTAAGAGTGCCTTTCGATTCAGTTTCGTAATAACTTTTTACTGAATGCCACGGTAAAGATGAAGTATTAGCTTCACCAAAGTAAGCTTCTTCAATATCGCTTCTAATAGAAGTTTTTTCTACGCTACTAATGTAATTATTTGAATCAGCGAACCAAATTGGAACCACTAGCATCTTAGAGTTGCCAGTTGAAGGCATCGCTGGCGTATTATAGATGCCGTTTTGTTTTAAATCGTGATAGTCGTATTTCACATCTTGTTTCGTTAGAGTTTGAGTTTCACCTACGACGGTAATTTCGAATGAATCAGTTATTCCAGTGGGAGTATATGTACAAGTAATAGTAATCGTTCCTGCTTCAGTTAAGAGCGTTCCGCTGGCGGGTGAAAAAGTGCACTGATCCGTCACGTCAATTTCAGAATAATCTTCAAAATAACCTGTAACCTTAATTCCGGTAAAATCTAATTTTTCACCTACGTTATATGTGTCTTTATAGTTTGAAACAATGATAATATCAGGGTGAACTTCACTTGCGTCTATAACGTTGATAATTATACTTGCTTTAATCGTTTCATCTATTGTTGAAGTGGCACTTATGGTAGCGCTTCCAACGTTGATGCCTGTTACTAATCCAGCATCGTTCACAGTAGCGATGTTATTATCACTAGAAGTGAAGGTCACACTAGTGGAGAAATTAGAGGTAACTTGTAAAGTGATCGTTTCACCAACTTTAATCGTCGTCTTGCTAGCGCTTAATGATAATGTCTTTTCATCTTCACCTCCGCTAGAAGAAGTGCCATTACGATAAAGTGTGATAGGCTGCTGACCACTTGAATAATATCTGAATCTATTTTGCCCATTCTGAGTATTAAATTGTAAAGTTGCACCATTAGTGGTTGTTAGATTAACTGATGTGTCAGTACCTAGACTAATGGTATGTTCATATTGTTGTGTGAGGCTAGATGATAGACCTTTTTCGCCAGTACATCCAATGTAGTAACCACTCGCAGATTGAATTGAATAATTGTTGTTATCTAATTTTTCGATAGTGAAATAAATATCTTTTTCTTCTTCGATTGTGTCGTTTTCAATTGTGATGGTTTGATAGTTATTAATAGCGTCCAATTTAGTTAATGAACCATCGAACGCCCAATTATCATAGACGATTAAATATTGACCGCTCCAATCGCTAGGAGTTTCAGTAACTTTAGTGTAAGTTTTAATGCTTGGTTCAACCCCGCTTGAATCTAATACTATTATTTCAATTGTACCTTTAACATTTGCGTTTTGCGTGGAAGTTGCAGTGATAATGGCTCTTCCTTCACTAATGCCTGTCACCACGCCAGTGGAGCTTACGCTTGCAATATTATTATCACTTGATGACCAAGTGACGCTTCTTGAAGCGGTGGATGGAACGACTTCTAAATTGATAGTTGTAGTTTCACCAACTTCAATTTCATTCGGATTAGCGGTTAGAATAATTTCACTAATTTCTTCACTAGTAGAAGCATTTACTTCGACAGTAAAACTTGTATTAACGGTTACATTATTTTCAGTATATCTACATGTAACAGTTTGAGTTCCAGCTGTGCTTAAAATATCACCATTTTTAGGATTAAGAACACATTCACTTGTCACAACTTTATTTGAACCATTACTGTAATTCGCAGTTATGACTAATCCAGTTGTGTCTAGTGTATTACCGACGACGTAAGTTGTCTTATATGGTAATGAGGTAATATTTAAACTTGTAAGAGTAGTTTGTTCAACTGGAATACAAGAATAAGTAATTTTAATTTCACTAATCTTTGCATAACTAGATCCAGTTTTAATTGCTAGATATGTATTTTGAGCATATTCACTTAAAGAATAAGTTAGGCCAGAAACAATATTGAAACTAGAAGTGGACGGATTACTTTCATTGCCAAAACTAGCGATAAGATTAGTGTTTGAAACATACGAAACGCTTAAAGATATTAAACCATTAATGGCAGTTGTGTTGTACACTTTACCTGTACTCGCATTAAGTTGTAACGTCTTAGTTCCACTGGTGTTGTTTAAAATAGAATCATCAAAAGAGAAATTTGTATATCTAAATTTTTCAGTTTTATTATCGTATCCAATTGTGCTTAAAAAATCCCAATCATTCGTCGTCTCATTGTTCATTGTAATTGTATAAGTTGATAAGTTACTAGAAGTAGGGGCAATAAACCCACTTTGTCCGACAATTAAAACTGCAACAAATCCAACAGTAACAGCGCTTAAAATGCCTAACATTTGCTTAGTGAATAGTTTCATAAATGTTTATCCTCACACCTTTATTATAAGGATAGGACTTAATTTTTAAAAACTAAAGTTGCTGCTAGTAAAGATTGTACTATTGTTCTTATGCTTAGTTAGAAAAAGAATTTAGATAAAAAATTCATTCTTCATATTGACAATTTTGAAAATTAGACAACGTCTAAATAAGATGAGTATTTTTCTTTGTTAAATAGATCTCATTTACTAGACTAAAAGCACTTCCCTTCGAGGTGAAAAAAATGAATGAATTAGTGACTAGTAAAATATATTTTTGTATCGATTTAAGATCTTTTTATGCGTCTTGCGAATGTATTGAAAGAGATTTAAATCCGCTCGAAGAAAATCTTGTTGTGGCGGATGTAAGTCGAGGAAAAGGAGCACTTTGTCTTGCGGTATCGTATCACCTTAAAAAAGATGGGGTCAAAAATCGTTGCCGTTTATTTGAAATACCAAAGGATAAGAAATATATAATTGCGAAGCCTCAGATGAAACTATATATCGATTATGCAGTAAGAATATATAAACTATATCAACGCTATATTGCTAAGGAAGATATTCACGTCTATTCGATCGATGAGATGTTTTTAGATGTGAGCAAATATTTATCTTTATATCGTATGAATAAAGAACAATTTGCGAAATTCTTACTTATGAAAATTAAAGAGGAAATTGGTTTAATTGCAACGTGCGGTATTGGGACGAATTTATATCTTGCTAAAATTGCTTTAGATATCTACGCTAAAAATGAAAGTTCTGGCATGTATTTTTTAGATGAAAATAAATATGTGAAACAATTAAGTGAACACGAACCCATTACCGATTTTTGGATGATTGCGAATGGCATCGCTAAACGATTAAAAAATAAGTTTAATATTTCGAACCTAAAAGGAATTCGCAAAGTAGATGAAGCCTTACTTTATAAAGAATTTGGAGTAGATGCTGAACTTTTAATCGACCACGCTTATGGAAAAGAAAGTGTGACGATGAAAGATATTAAAAATTACGTTCCGCAGGCGAAGTCATTTTCTTCTTCACAAATCCTTTTTAAAGATTATAACTACGAGGACGCAAAGGTCGTCATGCTCGAGATGGTCAATGAATTATCTTTGCGTATCAATAAAGCGAACAAAGCTTGTCGAAGCATTTCTTTATACATCGGTTATGCAAGTGGCTTACCTTTATCTAGCGGGGGAAGTAAAGTTTTACCGATCATCTCTCAAACTTACGATCGGTTAAAATATTTTTTCTTAGAATTATTCGAAACAAAAGTTGATAAATCTCGTCTTATTAGATCGATTCATCTTGGTTTATCTTCAATCTATGAAGAAAATGCTATAACATCAAATTTATTTTTTAGTGACGAAGCAGCTTTAAAAGAAGCTAAATTAGAAAAAACGATGAATCATATTCGTGACAAATTTGGTAAAAACTCTATTTTGCGCGGCATAAATCTATTAAATAATGCGACTGGAATAACGAGAAATAAGCTTATTGGAGGACACGCCAGTGGGGAAGATGCCTAATCATATTCGCGCTAAAATATTTTTACCTTTCGACTCTTTATCGTCTTTTCATGCGGCTTTAAAAGAGGCGGAAATTAAAAAAGATGAACCGATTATCGTCTTAGAAGAAAAAGCGCAAGAAATCGATGAAATTTTACATCTTATTCATCCTGGCATGCGTATCGAAGTTACCTATTTTGAAAAGGAAGATGAAAGATATCATACAGTCGATGAAGTCGTCACGAAAATAGATAATTATTTAAGAGTAATCTTCACCATCAATCATAGAATTTTATTTAAGAATATAAGAAATATTGAAATAAAAGAATGTTTTTAAAGTAAGGTGATGTAAGCCTTAGCCTTCATTTCATCTTCTTTTTTAATGTCGATAAAAATTTCTTTATTTTCTTTTTTAATTAAAACATCTAATTCATCATCGAGATGACATTCTTTGTGATAATTTATTTCAAATGTTTTAATGACTTCTTCTTTTTTAAGTTTCAAAGCATCATAAATTATTTCACCGTAACGAGAATTATTCATATGCATGTTATGATCTAGCATCGTCATGGTTACTTTTGCTCGGTGATGAACGTCTATTCTATCAAGCGTGAAACGTAAACCATCTACACTCGGAAAATTAACTTCTTCTTCATATATTCCATCGCGGTCAAAGACGTCGTTAGGAGAAACCATTCTTCGCGTCTTAACGTTGATGACGACCCATTTTGAAGTTACTTTAACGCATACTTTTCCATCTTCATCGATAATTTGATAATCGCGGTCGCAATCGAATCGCCCTGGGCGGTGGGGCCAAGTTTTCACTAAGATGTCGGTTGCGTATTTAGGAAAATCTAATACTTCAATTTTGGTTCTTGCGATGACCCAAGTAATATCTTTTTTGATGAGATCATAAAAGCCGATATTCAAAGCATTCGCGTGACGTCCAGCGATATCTTGCACGATATCTAAAATGCCACAGGGGGAAAGATGGTCGTAACAATCTAAAACGTTTTGAATTGGAACATATTTTTTTTCGAACGCACGATAATCCATATTAAATTATTCCTTATAATAAAATTTTTGTGGCACTTTATCAGAAGAGAACCAACGATTAATTCTTAAGTATTGGTCAAATAAACCAATAATTTCTTCGTTTGGATCTTCCCACTCATTTCTTAACTTTTCCATCGCATACATTGGGACGATTTTCTTTTCATTTCTCATCATATTTTGTTTGAGAAGAAGTTCCCAAGGTTTGAAAATACAAACGAGAATTTTTTCATCGTAATTAAATGTATTTTCGTAATAATATTTTCTAAAATAATTCGTAGGATTAGTCGCATCTGCGATGACGGTTAAATCATCTAAATCTTTCAAAGCATATTCATTTAATCTTTTTAAATATGTGTCCCATACTTCTTTTTCCTTCGTGAAGTTTTGATATTCACCGGTGAGTTCTTTACGTATTTCATCACTTGAAACTACAAAAACATTCTTGTGTGTTCTTCTAAATTGTTCTGAATAAGTGGATTTTCCTGCTCCAGGCAAGGCGCTTAAGACGATGAGTGTTTTCATGTATTGCTCCCTAAATTAAAAAATACTTTTAAATTATAACTGCATTGTAAGAAAAAGTTTACACTTTTTTATAAATTAAATATGGTGTAAATTATTAACAAGAAACAATAATTATGACAATTTAATGAAAGGTTAAAACATTATGCGTAATTACAATTATTTAAAATCACGAATAGTCTATCAAATATTTCCAAGAAATTATTCAGATGAAGGCACACTTAAAGCGGTGGAAGATGATCTAGAAAGAATTAAAGCTTTAGGCATAGACATTATTTATTTATTACCTATTCACCCCATTGGAAAGCTTAATCGTAAGGGAAGTTATGGTAGCCCTTATTCTATTGAAAATTATTTAGAAGTTTCTCCTGATTTAGGAACGTTAGAAGATTTAGCTTCGCTTGTAGAGAAGGCTCATTCTTTAAAAATGAAAGTAATTATGGATATGGTTTTTAACCATACATCTAGAGATGCGAAATTATATAAAGAACACCCTGAGTATTATTTAATTTCTAAAGGTGGAAAGGCTAATCGTGTTGGTGATTGGTCTGACGTCATGGATTTAGATTTAGAAAATGAAGAAGTTTTAACTTACTTATTAGGGGTATTAAAATTTTATCGTAAGCTAAAAGTTGATGGATTTAGATTCGATGTTTGTTCTTTAATTCCTTTAAAATTTTTTAAGAAAGCTAGAAAAGAATTAGGCAAGAAAGTAATTTTCATCGGCGAATGTGTCGAACCAAGCTTCATCGAATATCTTCATTCGCAAGGTTATTATTGCGAAGAAGATGTTAATTTATTCCCAACATTTGACGCAACTTATAACTACAATTATTTATTTGACTTCATGCATTATTTCGAAGATAAAGATCAAGAAGCTTTAGATAGAGTGCTTAAGACGATCGATGATCAAGAAAAGATTTATCCAAAGTACTTCTTAAAATTAAATTGTTTAGAAAATCATGACACCGAAAGGATTGCAAAATATTTTAGCGGAAACGCTTTGAAAAGTTTAACTGCTTATAACTTCTTTATTAAAGGGGCGACCTTCCTATACGCGGGTGAAGAATATGAAGATGATGTTAGACCTCCTTTATTCGAGAAAAGAACGATTAAAAGAAGTGGAGATAAAAACTTCTATAATTTCATTAAGAAATTAATTCGCATTAAAAAGAGCAAAGATTATCGTAAATTAGATGAGTTCTGTTTCATTAAAACTCCATTAAAAGATTTCGTTTTAGCAACTGGTTTTGCTCCTAAAACGAGATTTTATGGTTTATTTAATTTTTCTAATGAAATGCAAAAGGTTAAAATTCCACGCGGCAAATATATCGATTTATTGAACCAATCGAACAATAT
This sequence comes from uncultured Bacilli bacterium, assembly GCA_944363535.1. Lineage (GTDB taxonomy): Bacteria > Bacillota_I > Bacilli_A > RFN20 > CAG-826 > CALVUG01. The sequence goes on along the minus strand of CALVUG010000002.1, from coordinate 71,570 downwards.
TATTAACGTCGGCAACAATGATGAAATCGATGTTTTAGGACCAATGATTTTGAAGCAAGTTGATTTATGAAAGAAAAGCGTGCATTAGTGTTACAAGGTGGAGCGCTTCGTTGTGCTTATACGGCAGGGGTCTTAGATGTCTTTTTAGAAGAAGGCATCGAATTTGATTACGTCATCGGCGTCAGCGCGGGTTCATTATGCACCTTTGCTTACGTTGCGAAACAAAAAGGGCGTTCCTATCGTTTGTTAAAAGATTCGCTATCTAATCATAAACTTGCTTCCATCTTTAACTTAGTGAAGTATCGTAGTTTTTTTAATTTTCAATATATGTTTTATGAATATTTAAAAGATGAATGGCCTTTCGATTTTAATGCTTTTAATAATACAAATATTGAAATTTGTTTCGTAGCGACGAACTTAAGAACAGGAAATGCGCATTACTTTTATAATTATAAAAATGATGATATGTTTCTTGCTTCTAAAGCCTCTAGTAGCATCGCTATTGTGTCACAAAAAGTAAAGATTGACGATGATTATTATCTTGATGGTGGTTATGCAGATGGTATCCCGTTTAAAAAGGCGATCGAAGACGGGGCCAGTAAAGTCATCGTCATCTCGACTCGCGATCGAAATTATCGCGCAGATGTTAATAAAAAACAAAATTCTAAGATGACTAAGTTTACTTGTTTACATTTCGCTAAATATCCTAACTTTGCTCGAAGGATTTATGATTATCCGGTGCAATATAATAAGAATTTAGATGAACTTTACGAATATGAAAATGAAGCTAAATTACTACTCATCGCTCCTTCTAATCCAATTCCATCTATCAATAACGTCTTAGCGAGCGATAAAGATGTGATGAATTTAGATTTCACTTATGAGATGGGTAAAAAAGATGCAAAAAATAAACTAGAAGAAATAAAAAAATATCTCAGGGAAGAAATTTAAATTTATGGCTTTAAAACCTTGTCCATGCTGCGGCGAATTTACACGTATCGAAGGGGCTTTAACGGGGTTTTGCCCGGTTTGTGGTTGGCAAGTAGATATAAAACAAGAAGCTGATCCGACTTTAGAAAAAGGTAAGAATAAAGTTTCTTTAAAAAGGATGCAAGAAATCTATTTTAGACATAAATCTGATCGTCGTTTCTTTTAATTAAAGTTTACAGCTCATTTGTGTTATGATAAAAAAAGTAGAATAAAAGATGAGGACTTCATATGCTTAATTTTATCAAACGAAATGGCTCATTCATCGGCTTCCTCTTCATGGAAATCTTAGCCTTAGTGGCAATTAACTTAGGCGATTTTTCTGAAATTTGGATCATCATGGGTTTCCTTGGTGCTTTATTTTTAATTCCTTACGTCATTCTTTTTGAAAAGAAAGATAAATTAGCGTTATTGCTATTTACGATTCCTTTCATCCTCTACATTGCTTTTACAGCTTTCTCTCGTTTTTTCATCACTAATTCAAATATTTTATCAATCTTAGTGTCTTTCGTCGGACCATTATCTTTCATCTTTGCTGGTATCTCGTTAAAACAAGATAAAGATTTTAAGATGGAAACGGCGTTGCTCGTCTTGTTTGGCGCTTTAGCGTTCATCACTTCCATCTCTTTAATCGTCACCTTAGCGAACTATGGACCGTTCTACGCTCAAATATATGCGGGCCGTTACATCTATTACGATGGTGAGATGTTACTTCTTTCTGACATTGGCTTATGGATTTCTCAAATTACGAACGCTCAGATGATGAGCATCGATTTCGTCAATGTGTACGCTCTCGTCTTAGCGTCTTGTCTTCCTGCCTTATTATTTATTTCCCCAAGGAAGAATTTAAAAAGATTTGTTTTATTTGCTATCTTTGGTGGTTTAGGTCTTCTTACACTTATTTTTACTCCATCTTTTAAACCGTTAATCGTCTTATTCGTAGGCTTGCTTTTTGCTCTCTACGTCCGTTTCGTGAAGAAAAATAATATTGGACGTTGGATCATCAATGTTCTTGCTATCCTAGCCTTAGCGTTATTCCTCATCGTCTTCGCCATCTTAATTATGAACGCCCAGTCGGGGAATTCATTTGAATCTTTAAAATCGTTCATTTCCAGTAATGGTTTATTAAATTATTTGTTCAACGAAAATCGTTACGCTCAAAACATCAAACTAGTGTTAGATTTCTCTAATAACATCTCCAATTTCAACAATGGTGGAGTGATAGGCTTCTTATTTGGCTCGACGAGAACTTATGGTCATGGGACTGGTTCATTTATATTCGACGTCATTAACGAAGCTGGTTTCTTCGCTTTCATCTCTTTGATTACTTTCATCGTCTTCGCTTTCATCTCCTTACAACGTTATCTAAGATTTGGAAAAGGTCCGATGCACGTCAAGATGATGATCGTCTTATTCGTGGCAAGTTATTTCGTCTACACTTTATTCTTCTATCAAAGCATTCCTTACACTGTCGAAGGTCGTTACATGTCTTATTCTACTTTCCCACTTACTCTCGTCGCCTTCTTCTTCATCGGTTATAGTTTTACTTATGCAAGAAAGGCCAAAGACTTAGAGTTAAAAGAAGCTACGCCCTTAAGTGAAGAAAAGGTCGATGATGTTCCAGCGGAAGAAAAAAGTGCCGAAATTGAATCTTCTTTAGATACATCTATCTTCGATGAAATTGAGGAGGAAAAACATGATGAAAAATAAAAGAGTTATCTTTCTAATTTCAACTTTCTCTTTGTTATTATCTTTAACCTCATGCGTTAAGACTTATAGCAATACGGATTACAATCATACTTCTGTCGAAGAATTTAAACTTAACATCTTTCAAGAAAAAGATTTCACTAGCGATACTTACGATACGATCGACCATACTTTAGAAGAAGGCACTTACTTTAAAGGCGTAAATGATCCTAACTTCTACGAATTTAATAAATATGAAGATTTAAGTTACGAAGATGATTATTATAATAATCCTTCCTACTACGGAAAAGAATATGGTGCGACGATGAAAATTACGAGGGCCCAGCCTTCCTTTGCTTCGACTGGCATCTTATCTCGATTATTTGATGGCTATATCTTCTGCGATGGTGAAGGGGTTTTTAGACGTATCCAATTTGCCGAAAATGGCTACGTTTATGATGAAGCCTCTAACGACATGATCGAAGATGAAAATTTAGAAGGTGGCTTCAACATGAAATTTCCTAAGGAATTAAGCTTATCTGCTTCTTATCCTAGCATTTCTGATAGCAAGTCACTCAATAACTTCTTCGCTGTCAATTTAAGAGGAGCGACTAATACATCCAATAGTACGGTCGGTTGGGATAGCCCATTCGTCATCGATTTATATTTCGATTTGTACGTTAGAGCGAATGTAAGTTCATCAAAAACTTACATCCGTCATGCTTTCAAACTTAGTAATCTTGAAATTAAAGCTGACATGGGTGACGTCCATCGCGATTATTGCTTTGCAGGATTTTACGCGGATGTCGCATTATCGCAAATTTCCAGTCGTATCGTCGGCTTTGGTTTACGTTATGACCTCGTAAATATTCCTAGCGCTGAAGGAGTTACTTTAGATACATTTAACATCCTAGCCTACGAAGTTAATTTCCCATTCGCAAATTGGTATTAAATTTTAATTTAAAAAACTATTAAAAAATGAGTCCTCAAGTGGCTCATTTCTTCTTTAAGAATTCGCTAATGTCGAGCCATTTTCCGATTTCGAAGTCTGCTTTATCATCATCGAATATGAGCGTTCCTTTCGCGGGGGTAAAAGTCATCTCGTTAAAATAAATTTTTCCATTCACATCGAATAAGTCGACGCGACAGAAGACGACATCTTTTGCTAAATTTTCAGCAATTTTCACTAATTCGTCAAAGTTTTGCGGTTTTTCTGGGGGTGTATCGCCACTTTTCCAACCATTGAACTGCGCGCCATCGAAGCGAGTCCAGTTGATGTAAAGATTATCGTAACGGATGTCGATACCGCGGTCTCTAACGACGTAAAGATATTTAGCTTTACCATTGAAAACATGAAGCTTATATTCGATAGGAAGTCTACCTTCTTCTTCTAAATATTTTTCGATGATAATTTGTGGTTTGATATGTGAATAATGTCTTTCGACCCAAATCTTTCCCTTATCGGTGCGAAGATATTTATCAAATTTCTTCTTTAAGGCTTTCTTATCAATTTTATCTTTATCTAAGACGATTTCGTTAAAACCTGAAGCGTGCGAACATTTCATCACGAACTGTTTCGGTAATTTATCAAAATCGATGTCATCAAATCTATCGTAGACACCATAAATTGGAATAAGTAAGTTTTCATAACCTAAGTTTTTAACGTGTTCTCTAACTAAGACGCGTCCCGCTAGGTCAGAATATTTTTGATCGTAAGGATAGACGAACAAGCGAAGATATTGAAGTTTTTCTGTGTAACGCACCGGATTTTTTAAATCGAGTTTATGATGCGTGATGTAGCGATATTGTAACTTTACGTAAGTAATAGGGGATAATTTTCTCACTATTCCACGTAAGGGTAAAGCGAACGCTCTTTTGATTTTATTTTCTTTAAGGTTTGGATTTGCCATACGTTTAGTATATTATTTAATGCGGTAAAAATAAACGATATGAAAACATCTTTAAAAAATTGGAAAACTTACCTCGTCGCTAGCATCTTAATCTTAGTAGCTGCTGGTGTATCATTTATTCAGCACTTTATTATCATCTATAATTTTCCGAGCGTTAATCCTTGGAATTACGTCTTCATGTTATGTGCTTTCGGCTTCATTTTTATCCTCATCGGTTTCATCGGTGGAGAGATTATCATCGGTAAGTATCGCCATAAGACAAAACAGTGGAATGAGAAGCTACCACAAGATAAAAAAGATCAAGCTTGGAAGTTCCGCATGCCTTTATTTTTAGCGGCCTTAGTGACTTTAATTTTGGCCTTAGTTTTAGAAATTATAACCGCAAATAATGGTGGAAATCTGCCATTTTAACTATAGTTAATTAACGCTATTTAACGCATTATTTATTATTTTTTAATATTTTTTGTTGCGTCATGCATACGTAAAGTGATATCATTACGCATAATCTTTAAAAGATTAGTTTACGAAAGGAGAAACAAACATGAAAAAACTAGGTTTAAAAGCCTCGGTTCTAGGCGTCACTATCATGGCTCTCGCTGCTTGTGGCGGACCTGATGTTCCAACTCAAATCGTCACTGGCGATTACATGAATGGTGCGACTGCGAAGTTTACATATGATGCGTTTGACACAGTGTTATTCGACACTCTCGACTACCATAAAACTCAAGAAGCGACGAACTCCAACCACATCGCTAACTTCGTCGATGGTTTGCTCACTAACGATCAATATGGTCGTCTAGTTAAAGCTCTCGCTAGCAATGTTACCCATAGTGATGACTGGACTGAATTCACTTTCACCATCCGTGAAAATGTGCCTTGGATGACTTACGATGGTCAACAATACACAAATAGCGCGGGTGAACCACAATTCGTCAAAGCGGAAGACTGGATTACGACTGCTAAACGTGTTCTTGACTATGCGACGATGTCCGATACTTCCTTCATGGTGACGATGTTCATCGAAGGAACGAAAGAATATCAAGCTTATACTTACGTCCAATATTTAATTGCGACGAATCCTACCGAAGCACAAAGATTAAGAACTGATGCTCAAAAAGCCATCAGAATGCAAACTTATATCCGCGATAACTTCAATGAAGAAGTGACCATCTCGGCGGATGATGTCACCCCCATCGGTAACTTTGAAAGAGTGGGTATTCGTGTCAACGGACAAGGCCAATTAGTCTATTCTTTAAGTGAACCAGCTAACTTCTTCCCTACGATGCTTACTTACTCTCCATTCTTACCGACGAACGCTGATTTCTTAGCAGCGCACGCCAACGATTTCGGTAATGGTGCAGATGATATTCTCTACTGCGGACCATATCTCTTACAACAATCTGACGATAGCCAAATTGTCTATAAGAAGAATACCAATTATTGGAACGTCGATATGGTTCACGTCGATACTGTGACTTATCACATCATCAGCACTGAACAAGCGACGAACGAAAATACGGCAAGAGTCGCTTTCGAAAATGGCGAAATTGATGGTTTTACCCTCAATTCGAAAGATATCGAAGGTTGGAATAAGTATATCGCTGGTCCAGATGGTACTGGTACTTTACAAGATCCATACGATCCAATCGTCAACTCTCGTTTCTACGATAATATTTCTTACACTTGGTTGATGACTTTAAATATCAATCGTCCTAATTTAGTGGATGGCGGTACGAGCGCGGACGCACAAAGTTCTGAATTAAGTGATGCTGAACTTCATAACACGAACCTTGCTCTATCGATTCAAGAAGTGCGTGAATTACTCTTAAGATCACTCGACTTCTCGGTCTATAACAGACGTCATGGTGAAATGTTAGAAGAACAACAACAAGTGCAACTCAACACCTTAGTGCCAGAAAACTTCGTCTTTGATGACACTGATACTGATTACACTGATTACTACTATGATTATTATGCTTCGCAAGAAGGTATGACGACTGAAGAAGCAAGAGAAAAATTAGCACCTGGTCAATACGACGGTGTCAATTTGACGCTCGAAGAAGTGGCGGTCTTACGTGAAAAAGCGGAAAAGGCAATCGAACTTTACAATCAACAAAATCCACAAGATCCAATCCACCTTCCAATCCAAGTTGAACAACTTTCATTAGGTGGCTTCTCCGACGATAGTATGAGAGAAGATACTTCTTGGGCTAATTCGCTCAACAACCGTGCGAATGGTTGTACTGTGCGTAGCGGTGAAGTAAGTGCAGATATGCCACTTTGTGAAGGAAACCAATATCCTTTACTCCGCGTCATCAATAACGATAACTTCACTTCGCAAGACAACTGGACGCAAGCAGCGAACGCAGCTTATGGTCATTTAAATGTCTGGGGCTGGCAAGCTGACTACGGTGATCCATTATCTTACTTAAACATCTACACCACTGGCGGTGATATGGCTTTCACCACTGGTACGGATAGTGCTGTCGATGGCTATCGCTTAAACGCAGATGGTACGGCTCTTGAATACATGGAAAACATTCTTGCTGAATACGATCAAATCGTGAGAGATGGTCGCGAAGAATATCAAGACTACGTTTCAAGATTCTCCTACTTTGCTGAAGCTGAATACATGCTCTTAAATGAAATTTACATCTGCTTACCTTTATACAACCAAGGTCAAGGCTATAGAGCATCTATTTCTAACGCTATCGGTTACGAATCACCTTCAGCAGGTTATGGTCTATCAACTTCTAAACTCATTGGTATGTGGGTCTTATTAGATCCACCTTCTGGTGAACAACGTCAAGAAATGGTCCAACATTTCGAAACGTTAAAAGCTCAAGCTATTGCTGAAACTGGTAACGTCTACATTTACGACGAACAATTTCAATAATTGAAGGAAATTTAGAGGGAGCTAGCGCTCGCTAGTTCTCTCTTTTTCCTTGTTTCTTTATCAAATTTATTTATTATAGAAAAGGAAAGGTTTAGCGATGTCATTTTATCTAGTCTCATATACTATCTTGTTCTTAATCGTCGCCTTGGTGGTGTTCATCGAACTCGTCGCTCACCAAGTGATTTTTAAGACTGGCCCTGTCCAAAGAATATTTGGTCATCCTTTACTTCGCTATTCGTTAAGACGTATTGGTTCCGCTCTCATCTCCGTTTTGTTAGCGATCATCGTCACTTTCTTTTTAATTCGCGCTACTGTCGACATCGATCAACTTTGTTTGACGACACAATTCTCAACTGCTTGGCAAAAGCTTCCAGAAGCGGTCGTGCAATCACGTTGCGAAATCTTTAGAGCCCAAATGGGCTTTGTCGGCGGGCCATTTGAACAATTGATGCAATTTCTCTATGACATCATGCCCATTCCTAAGACTTTATGTCAATCGACGAACTTACTCATCGATGGCGTCTATTACAATAACGTCACCGATTGTCGATTCTTCCTCTTCGACCTCGGGCAAATTTATTCCCGTGACGTCGCAGATTTGACGAGTGGACCAGTTTACGTCATCGATTACATCGGTGAGAAGATGATGGTCTCTTTCCCAGTTGGCATCTTAGCGTCTGTTGTTCAAATTGTCCTTGGCTATCCTTTAGGGATGCTCATGGCAAAACGAAAAGACGGTGTCGTCGATAAGATAGGTAAAGCTTATATTATTTCTATCGACGCTATTCCAGGTGTTGCCTATTACTACATTTGGATGTCAATTTTCGTCGCTGGTTTCTTCTTACCGGCAAGATATGACGTCAATAACTTCTTAACTTGGTTACCGCCTGTCCTCACCATCGGTTTTACTGGTATGGCCGGTATTGCCTTATGGGTGAGACGTTACATGATCGATGAATTTAATGCTGATTACGTTAAATTCGCTAGAGCGAAAGGCTTAAGCGAAGGGCGTATCACCCGTATTCACGTCTTTAGAAACGCTATCGTACCTCTCGTTCGTACTTTCCCATCCGCTATTTTAGGAGCTTTATTAGGCTCATTCTACATCGAAAGAATTTATGGCATCAACGGTATTGGTGACATGTTAATTAACGCTAATAACGCGCACGATTTCTTCGCTGTGCAAGGTATCGTCATCGTGACAGCTTTAATTTCCATCGTCTCTTACTTACTGGGCGATATCATCACCGCTATCGCTGATCCACGTATTAAATTCACCAATTAGGAAAGGAGGTAGTTATGTTAGAAAAGATGACTTCTACACACGCTAGCGGCACTAAAAATGTCGATGAACTCATCCCACATAACGTCGATGACTTATTTACTGTCGTCGGTACGCAAGATGATGAAATTGAAAAACTAAATACTGCACCTTATTCCTATTGGAAAATTACGTTCCGTAACTTATTTAAGAATCCTCTCGTCATCGTCTGTTTATTCTTGCTTTTCCTCATCGTCTTCTTCACCATCTTTGGACCGATGATCCATTCCTTCAAAGTCGTTCCATTCGATGAAGCTGATCGTTTCGGTGAAGCAAGTCAAGGCTATTACGTCTGGCCTAATACGGTGAACTGGTTCGGCGTCTGTGGTCATAACATGGGCGCAGCCTGGGAAGGATTAGACATGTGGTCGGTCGTTTGGGAAGGGGCAAGATTATCTTTACTTCTCGGCGTCGTCGTCGCCTTGATCGATACGTTCTTAGGCATATTAATTGGCTCTTTGTGGGGATATTTTAAATGGCTTGACCCCATCATGCTAGAAATTCGTAACTTTGTTAATAACGTTCCAAGTATCTTACTTAATATCTTATTTATGCAACTACTCGTAAGATATATGGATGATTATGCTTTCTTAATCGTCACTTTCTTACTTACGATGTTTGGTTGGCTTGGTTTAGCAAGCTTTATTCGAAACCAAATTATCATCATCCGTAACCGGGAATATAACATCGCTTCTCAAACGTTAGGTTCGTCTTCGAAAGCGATGATTACTCATAACTTATTACCTTACCTCGTAAGCGTCATCGTCACCGTGGCTTCCACTTCGATTCCTGCGGCGATCTCATCTGAAGTTGGTCTGGCCTTCTTCGGTCTTTCCTTTAAGATTTCTAAAGGCGATATCACGTTAGGGCAAGTGCTAACGCAAGCGACGCAAGGGGCGACTGCGACAGCATCGGGGGCGAGTGCGCCTTGGATGGAATATTGGTACTTATTAGTAGCGCCACTGGTGGTCCTAGTGCCGCTGACGGTAGCGTTCTTCTACTTAGGCTTAGCGCTTTCTGATGCGACTGATCCTAAAAATCATAGGTAGGAAGGAATTTTTGATATGGCAAACGAAAAAGAAGTCGTCATTTCAGTTAAAAACCTCAACGTCAAATTCCTTTCGCATGGTAAGAAAGTGCACGTCATCCGTGACGTTTCATTAGATGTTTATAAAGGCGAAACTTTAGCTATCGTCGGTGAATCTGGTTCTGGCAAATCTGTCTTCACTAAGACTTTTACTGGGATGTTAGACGCTAATGGTTACATCGATAGTGGTCAGATCATGTTCGGCGATCTCGACGTGACCAAATTTAAAAAATCGAAAGACTGGTATGGTATTAGAGGTAAAAGAATTGCTACCATCTTCCAAGATCCGATGACCTCTTTAAATCCTTTATTATCGATTGGCTATCAAATTAGCGAAGTTTTAAGATTACATCATGGTTTATCTAAAAAAGAAGCGAAAGAAGAAGCTATTAAACTATTAGAGAGAGTAAGAATTCCTGATGCGAGGAAAAGATACGATGATTATCCTTTCCAATATAGTGGCGGGATGAGACAAAGAGTCGTCATCGCTATCGCTTTAGCGTGTCGTCCTGAAGTTCTCATTTGTGATGAACCGACGACCGCATTAGACGTCACCGTTCAAACGCAAATCTTAGACTTAATTAAAGAATTACAAGAAGAATATGGTTGGACGATCATCTTCATCACTCACGACTTAGGTGTCGTAGCGAAAGTGGCGGACCGTATCGCTGTCATGTACGGCGGTCAATTCGTCGAAGTGGGCACGTCTGAAGATGTTTTCTATCGTCCTGCGCATCCATATACTTGGGCGCTTCTTTCGAGTTTACCCCAACTTGGCACGAAAGAAGAACCCTTACTTTACATCAAAGGTAATCCACCGACATTCGGTGATGAAATTATCGGTGATGCTTTCGCTCCGCGTAACGAATACGCGATGCGTATCGATTATATTCAAGAACCTCCTATGTTCAAGATAAGTGATACGCATTATGCCAAGACGTGGTTACTTGATGATCACGCCCCACAAGTGGAAAAACCACGCGTCATTCGTAATCTACGCGAAAGGATGAAAATCGCGGCGGAAGAATTGCAGAAAGAGTTAGGTGATACGTATGAAAAATGATGAGATGAAAACACCTAATAAAGCCAAAGAAATGTCCCACGATATTTTTGATACGGGAAGTTACTCTAACGAATCTGTCATCGCTTATTTAAAAGAACAACACGATAAAAAATATCGTAAAAGAAAAAATGCACCGGCGTTCGTCGAACCTAAAGGACAAATTAAAGATGAAGATGACATCTTAGTGAAATTACGTGATGTCCGCATCGGTTTTAAACGCGGCAATACGGAAAGAGTCGTCATCGAACATTTAAATTTAGATATTAAACGTGGTGAAATTTTAGGTCTCGTCGGTGAATCCGGTTCTGGTAAGACGACCATCGGGCGCGCTATCATCCGCGTCAATCCTGTTTCTGGTGGTGTCATCACTTACAATAACGTACCAATTTCAGGTAAGATTCCTCATCACGTCGAACGTGCGTTAAAGACGAAAATTCAAATGATTTTCCAAGACCCAAGCGCTTCGTTAAATGAAAGGGCTAATGTCGATTACATCGTCTCCGAAGGCTTAAGAGCATTCCATCTTTACGATGATGAGGAAGATCGTCTTAACAAAGTGACTTTGATGTTAGAAAAAGTTGGTTTGATGCCTGAACACCTCAAACGTTATCCGCACGAATTTAGCGGTGGCCAAAGACAACGTATCGGTATCGCTAGATGTATGATCATGGGACCTGAGATGGTCATCGCTGATGAACCTATCTCCGCTCTCGACGTTTCCATTCGTGCCCAAGTATTGAACTTAATTAAACAATTCCAGCAAGAAAATAAGATGACAGTGTTATTCATCGCACATGACTTAAGCGTCGTCCGTTACATTTCTGATCGTATCGCTGTCATCAATTCTGGTAAGATCGTCGAACTTGCGGATGCCAATCGCTTATTTGAAGCGCCTTTACATCCTTATACGAAAGCTTTACTTTCCGCTGTTCCTATTCCTGATCCACGCATCGAAAGTAAGAAAAAGATCGTCGTCTATTCGCCTGATATGCATCATTATACTGAAGAAGATATGCCAGACTTCTATGAAATAGAACCGAATCATTTCGTACGTGCGAACAAAGCGGAATTAAAGAAATATAAAGAAGATTTAAAAGCACTTAACGCTTACAATGAAAACCTTAAAAAGAAATCTAAAGGAGGGCAAAAAGATGAAAGTAAAAAAGATTAGTCCTCAGACGAAGAAAACGATCATCAAAGCTTCGATTTTCGCCGCTTGCGCCATCATTGCTCTTTCCTTAACTTATTGGGCTCTCATCGTCTTTTGGCTTAATGATATCGTCAACATCCCTTACATCTCTTATCGTTATACTTTACAAGATCAAGATAGGGAAGTTATCATCACTGATATCGATGAAGTAAATGCGCCTGATGATTTCGTCATCCCTGCATCTATTGATGGTTATCCTGTGACGACGATCGCTAATGAAGCGTTCATGAATTTTACTCGTCTAAGAAAAGTCACTTTACCTGACACGATCACTACTATCGGTGATAGAGCTTTCTATGGCTGCACGAATTTAAGTGAAATCGTTCCAAGCCAAAACATCAATGAAATTGGTGAAGATGCTTTCTTAGGTACATATTATATCGAACATTCTTCCGATGAAGATGGTTGGGTCTATCTTGGTCAAGTTATCATCGCTTATACTGGTACTTTCCCTAGTAACACTGTCTTAGTGGCAAGTGAAGATACCAAAGCTGAATTTGATCCTAGCGTCTACAATGTCGTGGACATTACATTCGGTAATGTGACTGGCGTCACTAATTCGTTATTCGCTGGTCAAGAAGGAGTAGTTTTTGCCGAGATTCCTGAAACTATTACTGAAATTCCTTCCACCTTATTTGAAGATTGTGTGAACTTAACGGAAGTGCGCTTCCACGATAATGTGCATTCGATTGGAGCAAATGCTTTCGATGGTTGTACATCTTTAACTTTAGATTCTTCTGACTTACCTAATGCTTTAACTAGCATTGGGGCTTATGCTTTCGCTAATACGAATATTACCGGTGCATTCTCTTTCCCAACGAGTTTAGTTACTTTAGGTGAAGGGGTGTTCCAAAACTGCGTTAATCTCACGAGTTTTAGCATCTCCACGGATGCCTCTTTAGCGAGCATTTCTTCTTTCATGTTCGATGGTTGTACTTCTCTAGAAACAGTTAACCTTCCACGTGATTTAACTAGCATCGGTCAATATGCTTTTAGAAGTACAGCAATTAGAGAAATTTTAATTCCTCAAGGTATCACTAGCATTCAAACTGGTGTCTTCGAAGATTGTTCTAACTTAGAAAAAGTCGTGGCTTACGATGTCGGCTTACGTAGCATCGGTCAATATGCTTTTAGAAATTGTTCTAATTTAAGAACGTTCCAAGTCTTAGATGCAAACGGTCAAGTCTTACCTGGATCTTACGAAGGTATGATCATGTTACCAAGTTCTTTAACGACTTTCACTGCGGTTGGTTCAGATGGTTATATCTTTGGAAGCGATAACGTAGAAGATGCACCTAAGTTCTCTAGCATCGTCATTCCTAGTGGCGTGAAAGAAATTCAAGGTTATCAATTCTATAACAACACGAATTTAAAACATATCGAATTTGAACTCGAAACTTATTATAGCGATATCGATGCGGAAGGTAATCCAGTGGGTACTGTGACCTATAGTTCCTCTTTAGAAATTATCGGCCCAAGCGCTTTTGAAAATTGTACTTCTTTAGAAGAAATCGTCATGCCTGATTCCGTCTTCAATTTCAATTCCGCTGGTTTTAGAAATGCTTCTTTTTTAAGAAGTATTACTCTTCCTAATAATTCTAGATTTAGCGCTATTCCGGTTTCCTTATTCGATGGCTGCGTCTCTTTAGAAGCGATCGATATTCCTTCTAGTGTCGGTGTCATCCGTAATCGTAGCTTTGCTCAGTGTATTTCTTTAGATTACGTTGTCTTACCTGAAGATTTAAGACAAGTTGAAGCTTTAGCGTTTACTGAGATGAGTGAAGATTTTGTCATCTATTCTTTGACGGAAGAACCATCTTACAATCGTATTTGGGTCGAAAATTGGAAAGATGAATCGATTCCTGTCTATTGGGCTGGCCAATGGGAATATGATGAATATGGCGTTCCTACCCCAATAGTTAACGCTTAAAATATAAACTTGACAAAATTATATTAAAAAAATCCACTACAGCAGTGGATTTTTCTTTATTTTTAGCATAATATTAAATTATAAGGGGAGGCTCCTTCTTGTCATAATTTCAGCACTCCTTTCTCATTATTATGATATTTCATAGTCTCCTCTTTTTATTTGCTTTTTCTAAAGAAGGAAGAAATGAGATTTTCTTTGCTGATTAGCAAGACGCCAAGGTAGATGATAGCGTCTATTAAGACGATGAAGATAATATCTAAACTGTAGATGAGTGTCTGCATGCTTGGCATCGCCTCTAATAAGGCTTTATCGATGATGGGATAAAGGAAGACACTAGTGAAGATAATGAGGACACCAGCGATGAGAATTTTTAAATTATTTTTATTAAATATCGCGTAATAGACGTGTTTCCAAGTATAGACTAATAAGAATATCATCACCATGATATCAGCGACCATCGTCGCAGTAGCAACCCCGATGGCTGGAGCGCTTGGGAAGGCGTAGATTCCTAAGACGATACATAAGACGATGTTGATGATAGCCCCGCCTAACATCGTAAATAAATAAACTTTTTCTTTTTTTAATGGGATAAGGATTTGAGTATAGATTAAATTAGAAATAGAAAAAGTTAAAATCATGCACGCTAAAATCATCAAGACCATCGGTGCGTCTTTGTAGATGCTCGCTTGATAATCACCGGAGATCAAAACTGTGAGAGGAGTGGAAAGTGAAGCCATCGTGATGATAGCGGGCACAGAAATAAAAGTGATAATGTTCATCGAATATGATGTTAATCGTTTAAAGTAAGATTTATCTTCGACTTCAATTAAGCGTGAGGCACGCGGAGTAAAGACCATCGATAAGGAGACGATGACCCCGATGATAATTTCGATGGCCTTAACGCCTACTTGATAAGCGGCAACGGCTTCCATTTCGACGTCGATGACACCGAGGATGAAAGTATCACTTTTATCATAAATCGTCACTAAGATAGCGATGATGAATAAGACGATCATCGGCCTTATATATTGTTTAAAATTGTAAGGCTCCGTCTTTTTAAATGAAATGTGTTTACCGATGAATATCAAATTAGAAATTGTCGATAAAGCGGTCGTTGAAATCATCAAAATAGCGTATAAGAAATAATCTTCAGGACGGGTGATAAATTGAAAAGTTAAAACGGTGATAATCGCTAAGATAAGAATCGATCTTATCGTAAGATAAAAATGTTTTTCTAAAGCGATATAAATCCATTCGAATGAGAAGACACCGATGAGGAAATTGAGTGATAAGATGAAGATTAGGTTCGCATTTTCCACAAATTCTCCTCCCACCGAATACATGATGATGACCATGAGAAGGAAAGAAATCATCGAAAGGAAAGCTTGTAAGATAAAAAATTCTTGGGCTTTATGCGAAAGTTTCGCTCTATCGTCTCTTACTTTTGCGCATTCTCTAACTGCAATATTAGGTAGACCAATTCTTGCTAAAGTAAGGAAATAATAGACGAAAGTGGCAGCCCAGGTATATAGACCTAAAGCGTTCGCTCCGACGCCTGGAATATTTGGCTCACTAATTTGGGTAAGGACACGACAAACGTAAGGGAAAGTGATGAAACTTAATATCATGAGGACGGCTGTCTTGATGATATTAGCGATGACGTTTGCGCGAATGTTATAATCTTTCGAATCCATGATAGAAGTAAATATATAATATTTTTTTATATATTGCTATAATTTAAAGCGTAAAAAATATGCGTATCTTAGTCGTTTGCCAATTCTATTATCCGGAAAATTTCGTCATTAGTGACATCTGTCGCGAACTTAAAAGACGTGGACATGATGTGACGGTCGTGACGGGAAAACCTAATTATGGCTTCGATCATATCTTAAAAGAATATAAGAAAGTAAAATATGAAGTGATCGATGGTGTAAGAGTTTTTCGTTTGCATCTTTTCGCTCGTAAGAAAAATCGTCTTTCCATCATCTTCAATTATCTATCTTTCTATTTTTCTTCCCGTCGTTTCTTAAAACACTTTAAAGAAGAATATGACGTCGTCTATTCGCAATCTTTATCGCCTATCATCTCCGTAAGTGGGGCTAATATTTATAAACGTAAATATCATATTAATCACGTCTTACATTGTCTTGACTTATGGCCGATTTCTCCTGTCATCACACACGCAATTAAAGATAATGGTTTATTTTATAAAATCTTATATAAATGGTCTAGATCAATCTATGCAAAATGCGATAAGATTTTACTTTCTTCACCTTCTTTTAAAGATTATTTTTATGACGTCTTAAAATTAGAAAATAAGTACTATAAATACATTCCTCAGCCACCTTTATTTAGCAATCAAATTGAAGAAGGGGAAGATGTAAAATATGGTAAAGGTTTTCATATTTTATACTGCGGAAATATTGGTACCATCCAAGGTATCGAACTTGTTCCTCAAGCGATGAAAAAAGTGATAGAAAAATACGATGACGTCTATTTTCATATCATCGGTATGGGGACGAACAAATCTAAACTTGAAGAAGAAATTAAGCGATTAGATATCGCTAGTAACGTCATCTACCATGGCCCTATCCCGATGAAGAAAGCACGTTTTTATTATTCTAATATCGATGCTTTATACGTCTCTTTACTTCCTAGTGGAGTAGTGGGTAAGACAATTCCTTCTAAACTCATCTCATATCTTACTTATAAAAAGCCTATCATCGGAGTCATCGGAGGGGATGGTAGAAACGTATTAGAAGAATCTAAAGGTGCTTTATTATCTTTACCTGACGTAGATTCTATCGCTAAGAGCATCATCGAGATGAAAGAGATGGATACACCACAAAAAGAAAAAATGGGCCTAGATAATTATGCTTATTATCTTAGTCATTTTGCATTAGACCATATCGTCGATGAAATTGAAGAAGAATTACTAGTGAAGAAAATCTAATATTTTGTTCGCTACGATATCGCTATCGAGCCGTGATTTGACGGCGTTATATAATTCTTTTCCTTTGCTAAGAGCTTTTTCTTCACTCATGGAAAGGATCTCTTCTAAGCCTTCTTTAATGCTCGCTAAATCGTCTCCTTTAAAGTAGGAGATGTGATTATTAAATAACGATTCGATGATGTCATTTTTCGTCGTGATGAGTGGTCTTTTGGCGGATGCGCATTCGATGATTTTAGAAGGAACGGAATTGATGTCGACACTCGCATCGAGTGGACGAGGGTTGACGTTAAATAAGGCACCAGCTTCTAGTTTTAAAATCTCATCGTTAGAGATAAGTCCTAAGAAATGGACGTGATGATATCTTTGGCTACATTTTTTTAGCATGTCCACTAAGTCGCCTTGGCCGCATAACACTAAGTTGAGAGAAGGGTGTTCTAAGGCTAAGAATGCTTCTAATAAAGTATCGACGCCATAACGCGAAAATAACGCTCCACCGAGGAAGATGTAAGGGCTATATTGATTTGGTTCATAGTCATAAGGATTTTCATTCATGATACCTTCAATTTGTAATTTATTTTTGACGTTAGGAAGTAAGGTGAATAAGTGAGGGGTTAATGCGATAGCGTTTTCCACTTTTGGATAACGTTTTTTAAGTGACTTAGTGTAACTTTTTCCGCCGTAAGTTAAATTCGCTGGATCATCAGTTAAAAGCATGACTTTTTTATGGTGAGGGAAAGAGTCCACTAAGGCGAAAGTCGCAGGTCTATTTAAACCATCATAAATGATGACATCATCTGGCATGATGATACGTTTAATTTCTTTTCGAATATTTTTTCTTAAACCAAAAAATTTATAAAGTTTTGAATAGGAGACGTGCACGTAATGAAATTTAATACCTTCGACTTCTTCTTCAAAACGAGGAATGAATAATCTATTCGTTAAATAAGGTGAAAGGGGAGGGATGGAGATGACTTCGACATCACATTTTTCTTTTAATGCTTTAATCATCTTGTAGTGAAAGTTTTGTCCACTTGGATTTAAAGCTTTCTTATTTTCTTTGTTACCTTGAAAAAATCTTTTAGGATTAATACATGTCGTCACATAAATAATCTTCATAATTTTTCTTTTACATCCTCAAAAATAGCATAGTGGTCTTTGACCATTTTTTCAATGGTGTTTTCTCTCGCTGTCTTTAAAGCGTTGTTGGTAAGATTCTTTTTTCTTAGCTCATCAATATCTTTTTTAAACGTTTCTTTATCCCCGCTTGGATAGATGTAACCATTGTAACCATTTTTGATCAATTTTAAGGAAGCGAGTGATTTATCACTCGATATGACCGGAAGTCCGTTCGCCATCGCTTCGTTTACGACGTGACCATAAATATCTTCTAAAGTGGGAAATAAATAGACGTCAGAGGCTCTTAAATATTTGAACATTTCTTCTCTTGACATATGTTCATAAACTCGGATGTTATTAGCTTTTTCCTTACGAATAATTTGTAGATACTGATAAGTTAAAGGGCCACCCCCAATGAGTAATAGATTAGTGTCTTTAGGCATTTCATCGATGAAGAAGTAGATAAGTTTGGTGAGATTTTTTCTTTCTTCGAAACGTGAAGTGGAAATGTAGATATGTCTAGTGGGAATATCTAATTCTTTACGTAATTTAATCTTTTGATCGTGCGTTAAGGGTTCTTTTAAAATTTCATCTTCGTAAACTGTGCTATAGGTGTAAAGGTAGACATTAGAAGGACTAGCTCCGTAGTAGACGAGAAATTTCTTCGCTTCTTCTGATGGGGCGAAATAAAATAAGGCGTGACTAATTAATTTCGTCTTCAAATCTTTTTTCCATTTAGGTTCGATGCGCGCAAAACCACCATTCACGTAAAGGGTATAAGGAATATTATTTTTGATGAAATATTTGATGGCTTTCATCTCGGCAAAAGTAGAATAGCCATTCATGATAATTAAATCGTAATGATGCGTTTGAACGTGTTTGATGATACCTTTGGAGATGAAATTTTCTTCTCCAATATTTTTGCCTTTTAAAAATTCGTAAGAAAATTTAATTTTTTCACTATAAAAGTTATCGGGTCTGTTGCTCGCTTTCTTACGTTCGAATAAAACGTGAATATCATATTTTTTCGCTAGTTCGTTAAACAAGCGAACTTTATATGGCGCTGGATGATTAAAAACGATGAGAATTTTCACAGTAGATATTATACTATATTTGGAAAAGTTATGAACGATTGGGATGCATTGTTTGAAAAGATTAAAAATGAAGACTATGCGAAAAGACTGCATAACTTTTTAGATGAAGAATATAAAAATCACATCATCTATCCACCTAGGCATCTTTTATTTAACGCCTTTAAGTTAACGCCTTTAAAAGAAGTAAAAGTTATCATTATCGGTCAAGATCCTTATCCTAATAAAGGGCAAGCTATGGGCCTAGCGTTTGCAACGCCAAAAGGTATTAAAGTGCCACCTAGTTTATTAAATATTTATAAAGAAATTGAAAACGAATTTCATACATCTATCGATAAGAGCAATGGTGATTTAACTTATCTTGCTAAGCAAGGCGTCCTCCTATTAAATGCCTATTTATCGGTGCGTCAAAAAGCCCCTCTTTCCCATAAAGACGCGGGATATGAAGAGTTTTTTAAAGATGTCTTAACTTATTTAGATCAAATTGATACTCCGATGGTCTTCATGCTCTGGGGCAATTTTGCAAGGAAATATAAAACTTATTTAAATAATCCAAATCATCTCATCTTAGAAGCGTCGCATCCTTCGCCTTTAGCGATGGCACATGGAAATTTCTTCGGTTGCAATCATTTTTTACTAGCGAATAAATTTTTAGAAGAACATAAAGTTTCACCTATCAATTGGCTCAAATAAATATTACAATATCTCTAACGGGAGCTTAGCGCACTAAGCTGAGAGGACTTTTCAGTCAAAGTCGACCGAACCTGATCTAGGTAATGCTAGCGGAGGGAAAAATTTTCTTTTTTGGCCTCGCTAGTAAGTGAGGTATTTTTTATGAAAGATAGAAGAATTTTATTTCTTAGCGGTGCACTAGCGAGTTTGATACTTGGATTAGCTTTATTCTTCAGCGGAAACTTCATCGTTAATAATGTTAATTATAATGCCTTCTTAGTGTTTAGTTTTTATGATGGTGTCTTCAACTATCTAGGTTTCATCATGATTTTAGTTTACGTTGGGGCGATTACTTTATTAGCGTTAAGTTACAAATTTAAACAGTTATATAGTTACGCAGTTGGTCTAATTTTATTAGCCACCTTAGTGGGCTTCACCGTTCCATCCCTTTTTGCTTCGCTTTATGGAATCGATGCCCCAAGTTATGATGCTTTAACAATTTCTGGTCTAGTCTTCATCTTCTTAAGCATTGGTGTCTTACTACCTCTCTTATTTGATGAACATCGTTTCGACACAAAAGATATCGTCGAGATGGCGATGCTCGTCTCACTCGCTGTCGTCTTAGATTTATCATTTTTAAAGTTTAGAGTGCAGGCGGATGGTGGTTCCATTTCTTTTGAAATGATTCCTTTGATCGTCTTATCTTTACGTTTCGGTGTCTATAAAGGTTTCATCGGTTGCGGCGTCGTCTATGGTCTAGTGTCATGTCTCATGGGTGGTTATGGCTTACAATATTATATCTTCGATTATTTACTAGCCTTTGGATCCCTTTCTATCGTCGGTTTCTTTAGGCCTTTAATTTTAAAGAAAAATCACGATACGAAATATAATGTTTTAGGGGCGACATTTTTAGGCGTCTCCATCTTAGCGGCTTGCACCTTAAAATATTTATGTCACGTCATCGCTGGGGTGCTCTATTGGGAAACGCCATGGGTTGCTTCCTTCATCTATAGCGCGACTTACGTGCCGATTTCTTGCGTCCTTACAATCGTCGTTTGTTTGCTACTTTATAAGCCAATTTTAATGATCGATAAACTTTATCCAAAAAGAACTTTAATCTCTTAGTTTTTGTTTTTCATGTGTGCGTGTGGTATAGTATATACACGCTTTTGAGGTGCGCGCATATGGATGAAAATAAACGTAATGAAGAAACTTTAGAAGAAAAAGAAGTAATTGTAGTTCCTAAAGATGAAGAAACTACACCAGTTTTAGATTCGAAAAAAGAACAAGAATCAGAAGAAAATAAAGAGGAAGAAGTGGCTCTTGAAATGATTGATAAGCCCATCTTTCATCAAATTGATGAACGTCGTAAAAAATTTGTCGAACGTTACCGTAAATTCAAACTCACGCGTAATTTAGTTTTATTCATCGCTCTTGCGCTTATTACTGGTGGGATGATCGGCTTTAGTTTCATTCCTAATTTTGGTATTTGGATCGGTATCGGCTTAGTGTTTTTAGTCTTACTCGCGGTCTGGCTCTTAAATAAATTCTTGATCGTTAAAAAAGCGGAAGCTGATACGCATGAATACGTCGTTCAAACAGTGAAAGATTTTAACACCTATTCATTCGATGAAAAATATTATCAAGAATTAAATATTCATGAAGATATGGAAATTTCTTTAGAAGAATTTCAAGCGGCGAACATCTATAAAGATTTGAGCAATGTTTCTTCTAGAAATGTCGTCACCGGTAAAGTTTTTGATCACGATTTCCATTCGGCCTCTTTAGCGGGTTACGTCACTAGGGAAGATGAAAAAGGGAGGAAGAAAAGCGTTCCTATTTTCGTCGGTAAATATTTATCGGTGAATGTCGATTTAAAGATGGATGATTTATTACTTATCTACATCAAAGGAAAATCCGATTTAGTAGAACTTCCTAGCTTCGCAAAGGACATGAATGTTTTAAGCGATAATAATACCTATACCATCTATGGTAAACAAGAAGATAAGAGAGCTATTTTAAATAATCGTGCTTTAAGTGTTTTAAAGAAATTTAAAGTGAATAAATATTTCTTAGATCTTTCGATTTCTATGCAAAAGAACGCGATTGTCTTCGCAATCGATTACGATGATGAAGTGATGAATATTCCTTTATTTAATAACTTCACTGGTCATACGTTAGAAACGATGAAAGAAGTAGGAGATTTAATCGGAGAATTTTTAAAACAAATTCTTGCTCAATAAAAAGGACAGGTCAATTCCCTTGAAATGTGAACATGTGCAATTACAAGCTTATAAACAAGATAATTCCTTTCATCGTGCGTGGGTGGATGATTGTTTAATTTATGAAGATGATGATATGTTCATCCTCGCTTCGAGTAAAGATCATATCATCGAAAACAATGAACGTCGTTGGCTCATGAACGAAGCTTCTTTAAAGATTTTGATGAAGCATGAATTTTATAATGTCATCGTCATGTTTAGAAAAGATGATATCAACTATTACTGTAACCTTGCTTCACCAGCTTTAAAAGAAGGGGATGTCATCTTCTACATCGATTACGATCTAGATGTGAAGACGAATAAACATATCCGTAAAATTAAACTTCTCGATGAAAAAGAATTTAAAATTAACAAAGAAAAATATCATTATTCTGAAAAGTTATGTAAAGCTTTGATGATCACGCGCAAAAAAGTCATCCATTTGATGGAAAATCAATTATTTCCCTTCAACGATGAAAAAGTAAGACTTTTATACGAACAATTTTTAGCTAGTAAAAAGGAACGAACCAATGGCTAAAAAAGAAATACAAATTGCAGATGAAAGAGCTCTAGATAAAATCGCTACGCTTCTTGCAAGTTACGTTAAGCGCGATGCTTTAATCTTATTAAATGGTGATCTTGGGGCGGGTAAGACGACGTTTGTAAGATATTATCTTAAGGCTTTAGGTTACACTGGTAAAGTTACTAGCCCAACGTTTAACATCGTTAAAACTTACGAGATAAATAATCTATTTTATAATCATATCGATGCTTATCGATTAGAAGATAAAAATGAAGATATTGGCTTAGATGAATTGATCGAAAGTGAAGATGTCACTTTGATCGAATGGCCTATTTATCTAGATAAATCTTTACTAGTTAGGTCTCACTTAACTATCGATATTCGCATCTTAGAAGGAAATAAAAGATTATTAACTTTTACGAGCGAAGACAATACTTTCTTTTTATTTTTTCATGCCTTGGAGGAACAAGAATATGTCTAACGATAGATATGGTTTATTAATGGATACCTCCAACATCAAAATGTTCATCGCTCTATGTAAGAATAAAGAGATTTTAGTTTCGAAAAATCTTCTTTTTCCACGTAAGCAAGATGAGTTATTGGTGCCTGAAATTAAGTCGTTACTTTTAGAAAATGAAGTGAATGTGAAAGATTTATCTTTCATCGGCGTAGGAATTGGACCAGGTTCATTTACTGGCGTAAGAATCGCTATGGCGGTAGCAAAGACTATCGCATTCGCTTTAAATTTAGAATTGTTCGCTATCGACTCATTGATGGGTTACTCTAATTTTAATGCGCCATCGATCGTCATCTTCAATGCAAGAAGTGGTCGCTCTTACTTTGCTTGTTTCGACGGGTTAAAATCACTAATGAATTCACGAATTGTTAGTAATGAATTTGCCTTGAAGTTTATAGAAGATCATCCTAATTATGTCTTACGTGGCGATTTAAGACATCTTGGACTAGATGTTGATACGGACGTGGATGCGAAGTCATTTTTAAATTATGTATCTAATCAAGAAAGGGTCATTGATATCAAAGGCTTAAAGCCAATTTATCTCAAAGATTTATGATGCTAGAAGAAATTAAATTTAAAAAAGCGACGATGGAAGATGAAGAAGCAATTTATGAATTAGCTTCATCTTTAGATTACACGCCTTCGGCAATTTTAAATGATATCGAAAAGAATGTTTTCGCTCACGTGGAATTAGCTTACTTTGAAGGTGTGCCCATCGCTATTTTAGATTATTGGATCACGTTCGATTCTTCGACGATCGCTATCATCTACGTCAGCAATAAATATCGAAGAAATAACGTTGCCACTCATCTATTAAAAAGAATGTATGAGACGCTTAAAGATGAAGGTGTTAAAACTATCGCTTTAGAAGTAAGAAAATCTAATACCCCCGCAAAAAACTTATACATTAAAGAAGGTTTTAAAGAAATTAACATCAAAGAAAACTATTATGCGGATGGTGAAGACGCAATTTATCTTGTAAAAAATTTAGAATCTGCGCCTTTAATACTCGCTATCGAAAGTAGTTGCGATGAAACTTCAATTTCTATCACACGCAATAGAAAAATTTTATCTAACGTCATCTCTTCTCAAATTGAAAGACATCGTAAGTTTGGAGGAGTGATGCCTGAACTAGCTTCTAGACTTCACATCGAAAATGTTCTTTACGTTTTAGATGCGGCTTTAAAAGAGGCTAGCGTCATGCTAGAAGAAATCGATGCTTTCGCTTATACGCGTGGGCCAGGCTTAGTGGGAGCATTACTTGTTGGTCTAGAAGTCGCAAAGACTTTAGCGTTCATCTACAATAAGCCTCTTATTCCAGTTCATCATCTCGCTGGACATATCTATGCAAATGAATATGTCACCGATTTAAAATTTCCTTTGCTCGCTGTCGTCGTAAGTGGCGGCAATACTGAACTTATCATCATGAAAGATCATCTAGATTATCAAATCGTAGGTCGCACAGTCGACGACGCCATTGGCGAATGTTACGATAAAGTCGCTAGAGTGTTAGATTTACCTTATCCAGGCGGAGTGGAAATTGATCGTCTTGCAAAGCAAGGTAAACCTACTTATCATCTACCTATTCCGCACGTTTCATCAAACTACGATGTCTCTTTTAGTGGTTTAAAAACGCACATCATCAATTTGGTAAATTCTTTGAAGATGAAAGGTGAAGAAATTAATAAAGCTGACTTAGCTTGTTCTTTTCAAGAAGTTGCCTTAAAAGAACTAGTGGATAAGGTTTATCAAGTTGCAGATGAATACGATGTAAAACAAATCTTAGTGGCGGGAGGTGTTTCCGCTAATTCGAGATTAAAAGAAATACTTAAAAATAAATATGATAATTCGCACATTGAATTATTTTTCCCTCCCTTAAGTTTGTGTGGCGATAACGCAGCGATGATTGCTAGAAATGCTTATCATCTTTACGAAAGAAAGATTTTTGCTTCACTCGATGTTGGAGTGGACCCAAACTGGGAAATTACAGATTTTAACAAGTTTTAAAACATGTTAAACTTTATAAAGTAAGACGACGAAGGAGTAATATTTATGAGTTATGTTGAAACGATTTTAAAAGACTTATTCGAAGATTTTAAAAATGATCATTTAGAAGATGGAAGACTCGTCAATTTAAAAGGTTGGGTCAGAACTAATCGCAATAATGGTTCGATTGGTTTCATCGAATTAAGTGATGGGACAACTTTTTTAAATGTGCAACTCGTTTATTCAAAAGATAAAGTCGATTCTTTCGATGCATATACGCATCTTTTAACTGGTTCAGCTATTTCCATCGATGGAAAAATTGTTTTAACCCCTGAAAATAAACAACCTTTTGAAATTCATGTCGATCATATTACTCTTCTTGGTGCGGTGAGCGAAGATTATCCTTTGCAGAAGAAAAGACATACTTTTGAATTCTTAAGAGATATCGCTTATCTTAGGCCGCGTACGAATACGTTCTACGCTCTTGCAAGAGTGCGTAGTAGATTATCCTTTGCGATGCATTCTTGGTTCAACGAAAATAATTTTTATTACATTCATACGCCAATCATTACAGGTATCGATTCTGAAGGGGCTGGACAAGTCTTCGACGTTAATGCGAAAAAAGAAGATGGTAAGCCATTTTTTGATAGACCTGTTCATCTAACTGTTTCAGGTCAACTTCACGTCGAACCATTCGCTTTAGCGATGAGAAATGTTTATACTTTTGGGCCAACTTTTAGAGCCGAAAATTCTAACACACCAAGGCATGCTTCAGAATTCTGGATGATCGAACCTGAGATGGCATTTTGTGATATTCATGGCGCGTTAAAAGTAGTGGAATCTTTGTTACGTTACTGTATTGAAGATTTACTTGTGCACTGTAAAGATGAATTAAATTTCTTCAATGCTTTCGTCGATAAAGGATTATTAAATCGTCTCCATCAAATCTTAGAAAATAAGTGGAAAGTTGTCACTTACACGGATGCGGTTGAAATACTTAAAAAGGCTGTTGAAGAAGGTCATCATTTCGATAATCATCACATCTATTGGGGGATGGATTTACAAAGTGAGCATGAACGTTACATCACTGAAACGATCGTCAAAGGTCCAACTTGGATCATCGATTATCCTAAGGAAGCAAAAGCTTTCTACATGAAACAAAATCCTGATGGTAAAACTGTCGCTGCATACGATTTACTCGTCCCTGAAATTGGTGAACTTATCGGTGGCTCACAAAGGGAAGAAAATTACGACTTATTGAAGAAAAGAATGGAAGAATGCCATCTTTTAAAGGATGATTCGGCTTTATGGTATCTAAACACTCGTAAGTTTGGAGGCTGCGTTCATAGTGGCTTTGGTATCGGTTTCGATCGCTTCTTAATGTTACTTACTGGCTTATCAAATATTCGCGATGTTCAACTTTACCCGAGGACCGCAAATCAAGTAAAATATTAATGTATGGATCCTAAAGAAATTGAAAGAAAAAATAAATCACGCTTTCGTATCTTCATGGTTTTAGTGTTTTTAAATCTCCTCTTGATTGGTTATTTAGCCTATCAAATTTATTTAATGTTTTCTAATATCTAATTAATGATTATTTAAGTTGCTGTTATTATCACCTAATAAGGCTTTCGTTTGGTTATAATCATCGAGCGATTTGTCGTAAATTTGGGCCGCTAATTTGCGTATCCTAAATGATCTAGCGATGAAGGCTTGAACGACGATAAAAAACCAAATGATAGAAGTGATGATAAGAGGAACGAAAATGTAACTTCCCCAGGCATCGACTGAAAAGTGTGGGCTGTTAAGTAAAGCTGGCCAATCTGAGATGACGGTAATACCAAATATTTGCGTTGTCGGACAGTTTTCAAAATCCCAAAGGAAAAGTAAAGTAGCAAAGCCTTTTCCACCTTCACCATCAGGAGCGCCCCAATCACCAAAGATATTTGCATCCCAGTTTCCGCTCGCGAGGTAATAAATTAGCAAGAATAAAGTAGCCACTAAAGCGATGATGATGGGGATACGTGCTTGTTTATATAAGTATCGCCAACTTTTCTTTTTTGCCACTTTCTTAAAATGTTTTTTATCTGATACGACACCCGTAACGACGATATCGTGCATCAAGCGGTCGATAGCTTTCCCTTGTTGTTTCATAATCTTTGTTACGAGCATACCGATGAGACCGATGAGGACAAAAAGCAAGACAAAAACGATGACGAGAGCGATGATGATGCGCTTATCATTTTCACTTAAGGCAATAAGAGATATTAAATTATTCATCTTCATCATCACCTGCCTCAATGTTTATGACGGTGGAGTCATCTTGTTCATGTATTTGAACGTCTTGTTCGAAATTATTTAGTGATTGATTATTTTCAATTGGCTTCTTATAGGCATCTTGAATGCGCGGTTCATCATGAACTTCATTTTGCAAATTTTGTGTTTGATCATAATTATTGCTTTGATAATTTTGAGGTTCATTATATGTTTGGTTTTGATAATTTTGAGACTGATTATAATTATTATTTTGAATATTTTGCTCTGGATTATTATTTTGTGAAACATAAGCATTTTGAGGCTGATAATTATTGCTTTGGGGCATGACTTGATTCATCGCTGCGTTGCCTACGTAATTAGGGGCAACTGGTTGATTTCTATTAGCGATGTTTGCTAAGACTTCTTTCGCTTTCTTATCTTCTTCTAATTCATCAAATAATGACCTACCCATGAAGAATAAGACGACAGCTTTAAAGAACATGAAAGCGATGATGAAAAATGAAAAGACGGCATAGATTGCAACGAAGGCAAGTAAAAAGGGTAGTCCTACGACGTAAAGAATGCCTCGACCTAGTGATTTAAAAAAACTAATCATCGCTCATTTCTCCTTCACTAATTATCTTACGTCCGTTTGAAAAATGCATTAATAATATATTAATTAAGTCGACGAAAATGAAAAGTAGGGGTAATATTCCTACGACGAGTAACTGATTAGGGGGAACAATCATCTCGTAAAATAACGCAAATAAAACGATGAATAAGAAAAATGTTCCACCTAGTGTTAAATAGATCCAAAGTTTCTTTTCTCTACATAAATTTATTAAAGTTAGGCATATGAAGTATAAGGAACATATTAAAAAGATGTAACTTGCTTCGCTACAGAAGAAAGCAAAACTTAAAGTAAGAATTAAAAATATGAGCGTTAATGCATCTGAGACGTATGTTTTTAATGGCGTGGTAATTAAGGCAAAGTTAAATTTTTTAATCTCGCTACTGATGGCAATGTAAGAAAAAGTCGTCTGAGCGAAAGCGATGATGAAGATGAAAGCGGGAACGATGACGTAAATAAATGGTTTATCCGCTAAGTTGAAAAGAGTTAAAAATTGTTCGACTAAACTCGTTTCATATAAGGCATCGATCAAAGGAATCATCGCATAACTTAATAAGAATTGTAATGCAGCGGTAAGAAATAAAATAATCGCACTATGAAGTTTAATTCTAACGAGGTAGCCAAAGCCTAAGCCTGTAAAAATCGCGGGCACAAGATAAAAGATAGTGTATTGCATGTTATACATCGTAATAAGTAAGCTAATACCTATCGTTGCTACGATGTAGATGAAAAAATATCTTGGTTTGCAATATAGAGCGATGATGACGCTAGTGAAAGGTAAGATGATCACTAAGAATAATGAGATGATAGGAAGCCAAGTTGCAAATAAAGAAAATAGAGCGTTGATTGCCCCCATGATGGCCATCAAAGTTAAATTTTCAACAATCGTCTTTCTTTCTTTAATCGTCATGCTTAAATCTTATCATAAGATGAACTTATTTCATTAAAAAACGTGTATTAATTATTATGAAAAAATTTTTAGTTTTTATCCTTTTACCTTTCTTTTTAATCGCGTGTCAAGGTGAAGTAAAGACTTATTCATATAAAGATGTAAATGATAAACATTTGACGTATGAAAACATCTTTTCTCCACCAAATTTCCATTATTTTATCTACGTTTATTCGGGTGGGTGTTACGTTTGTGATTCTATTAAGCAAGAAATAATACCTTATGGATTAAGTCACGATAACTTCTACTTTTTAATCTATTCGCATGAACTTACGCCTCCTAATGAAAATTTTATTCAAGATAGTATTTTAGGCGTTAGCGACGCAACCAATATTTATCTAATTGGAACACCGACGATGCTTGAAATAAAGGAAGCAAAAATAGATAGCTATTACTTAGGGAGTGAAAAAATTCTAACAAAGTTAGGGCTTTTTTGATATAATTTTTGTCGTACGAGGTTTTAAAAACATGAGTAGAGAACGTATTAGCTTAAAATCAAAAACAGATAAGACGCTGTTCGGTAATGCCTGGACAGTCGAAAAACCCATCGCCAACGTCATCATCGTCACCGGCATGAAAGAAACTTCAACCCGCTATGATGATTTCGCCAAATTCTTAAATAAAAATAAATTGAATGTCTATTGTATCGATCATTTTGGTCAAGGCGAAAATGTCATCGAAAATAAAGAATGTTTAGGCATTTGGCCTAAATCAGGTTTTAGAAAATACGTCAATATTTTAGATGAACTCGTCGCTAAACTTCGTTTGTCTTGTTTACCTACTTACATTCTCGGTCATAGCATGGGCTCATTCATCGTCCAAGATTACATCCAACGTTACACTAAGCATATTTCACGTGTCGTCATCGTCGGTTCTGCTAAGATCAATGGCGTTTCATTAGCGTATCGTCTCGCTAGACTTGTCACGACAAAGAAAAATGTTGATAAACCTTCTAAATTCTTAGATAAGCTCGTCCTCGGTAACGTGAACAAACGTTGTCCTAAACCTTTGAAGTGCGAAGCCGATTGGCTTTCCACTAACGAAGCTAATAATGAAGAATTTATGGTTAACCCTCTTTGTGGTGGAGTTTATTCGCATGGCTTCTATCGTGAATTCTTAAAAGGTCTATCTCGTCTTTGGAAAAAACGATTCCTTAAAAAGATTCGTAAAGATATGTCCATTCTCATCGTTTCTGGTGCGGAAGATCCTATCGGTGGATATTCTAAACGCGTCATGAAATTAGATAAGATGTATAAGAAGCTTGGCTTAAATGATGTCAACACTATCATCTATCCCAATATGCGTCATGAAATCCTCAATGAAGTCGATAAAGAAGTCGTCTACAATGACATCTTAAATTTCTTAGTGGGCGACATTAAAGAAGACGCGAAAAAGGTCGATAAACAAGACCGCACTATGTAAAAATTAAATATTTTATTTATTAACAAGAAAAAACAATGCCATGGCGTTGTTTTTTTGTCTATAATAAATGCATGAATAAAAAATTGGTCGTCACGAACGCATTGATGTATTTAATACTCATCTTCATCGCTTATTTTGGTGAAGCGGTAGCGCTTTTCTCCACCGATTATTCAAGCAAGATTGGTAACGTCGAGCATATGTTATTTTTCGCCGCTATTGTCATCATGCTCGTCGTCTACTTTTTCCTAGAACGTAAGAATCGCAATTTAAAGCCATCTTTCCTCATCGTTAGTGTCATCACTTTGTTAACTATTTCGAATATCGTCGCTATCTTTGTTACGCCACTTCGCGAAGTAGTAAGAGTTGGTTTAACCGATGGAACTTACATCGAAGCTTTAGTGACTCATACGCATTACGATCAAATTGAAGCTCTCATCTACATTCTTTTAACTGCTCTTTGCGTCTATTTATTCATGGTTTTAGTGCCAAGAAAATTTTATTCATTAAGACAATTAAGATATTTCTTCGTCATCTTCTTAATTTTCGTCTTCTTTTCTTATGCTTATTCTCTCATCGTCGAATTCGATAAATATGCAGCAGCATTCCAAGATGGTTTTTCTATTGATAGCATCACGGCTGGATCATTTTTCACTAATGTGAACGTCTTCGGCTTATTCTCTTTGATGGGGATGTTCATCGTCGCTTATTTATATACGCAAAGACATCGTTTCTTCTACCATTTCTTCTTCCCTATCATGCTCTTTTTTGCTTTCGCTTCTTCTAGTCAACTTTGCGTCATCATCGGGGTAGCGTTCTATCTACTTTTCTACGTCGCAATTTTCTTTACATCGTTCAATCAAAAAACATTAAAAAGAAATATCATCATCTTATCGGTTGTTTCTTCTTTATTACTTATTGGCATCGTGTCATTTGTCACTTGTTACTTCTTAGTCCCTAGCGTGAGCGAATGGTTCAACGATTCGATGAGTTTTATTCATAATCGCTTATTTAACGATACGCGCGTCACCATCTGGCGTAAAGTAGGGGATTTAATCTCTGGAAGTGTCTATCTTATCTTTGGACGTGGAATCCGTTATTTCAATTATCTTTTATCATTCTCTTATGGCTCAATGAGAGCGACGATGTGGGCGCATAATGGTTTCTTAGAAGTGCTTGGCCAAGGTGGAATTATTTGGCTTACGCTTTATTTAATTTTCTATATTTACGTCTTCTACGTTATCATTCGTTTATTTGCTATTGATAAACGCTTAGCCGCAATCTCTTTAATCACATTTATTTCTATTACAGTGCATAGCATATTTGAATCGACTTATTTCTTCGATGTTTCAACCAAAGGTTTAGCCATCAACTTCATCGTCTTAGTGCCAGTTCTAGGAACTTATTATCACGCTCGTAATAGAGAAGAAATTAACGAATTAAAATATCATGAATTGAAACCAAAAATTGCTATTAATCCAAAGAATAATTTATTAGCGATTTCTAATTGCTTCTCCTTACTTATTATGGCAGTTTTAGGTAGTTTAATTGGGGCTTTACCCATATTTTTAAGTTATGAAGGAATGGTTCCTCAAATAATTTATCTATATGCTTCCTTATTCGTTTTAGCGTTAACATCACCTTACATCATCTACACCTTAGCGAGACTTTCTAAACATCAAAAGGCTAATTTAGGGGCGACCATTTTCTATCTTTTACTTGTGGTCGTAGGTCTACCTCTAGGCTATTTTATCTTCTTTAATTTCTTAGGTATCTTCATCGTCACTTTAGGTATAAGTGTTTTATTCTTAATCATCGCTTTCTCTTCGAAATATCGAAAGATGGAAGCGAGAAGATATTTCTTCGATAATTTATTATTACCTTTAATTCCTTTAAGTCTTGCTCTTATCATCAATATCACGCTTTGTTATACATTGAATCTTACTTCTTGGACGGCTTTATTTGCTTTACTTTTACTAGGTAGCTTTGCCTCTTTAAGTTCGTTCTTATTTATTAAACCACTCTCAAGAAGATATCACCTTATGCATAGCGATTTGATGTATACCTTATCTTTTAAAATTGTGAAGACTTATCAAAAGCAATTACGTTATCAAATTAAGAAGAAATATAAGCCTATCAAAGTCAAACGATTCGATTCTTACTTATTTAAAGAGGTCTACTAATTTATGATCGATTTTAAAAAAGAATTAAATGAGACACAATATGAAGCCGTGACAAGTGAGGCCCATTATCTTCGCATCATCGCTGGTGCGGGCTCAGGTAAGACGCGAGTTTTAACTTATCGTATTGCTTATCTAATTGGGGTAAAGCATGTCAATCCTTCTCGCATCGTCGCGATTACTTTTACTAATAAGGTCGCAGGGGAGATGAAAAGAAGAGTGCTTTCGCTCGTCGACGTGGATGAAAAAGAGATGCACATTTCAACTTTCCATTCTCTCGCCGTAAGAATTTTAAGAAGTAATATTCATCGTCTAAATTTCCCTTCTTCTTTTACCATCCTCGATGAAGAAGACCAGATGAAAATATTTAGCGATATCGGAAAAAGATTAGGCTATTCTAAAAAAGATCCAATCTTAAAGAAAGCTATCACTTATATTAGCAACGAAAAATGCAAAGGTCATTATCCGGAAGATATCGATATTTTAGAAGATATTCCGAATCAAAAAACGTATCTACAAATTTATAATTTGTACGAACAAAGAAAAAATGAAATTTACGCTTACGATTTCGATGATTTATTATTAAAAGCGATTGAATTGCTCACGAGTTTTCCAGAAGTAAGAAATCGTTATTTAAGAAGTATCGATCACATCCTCGTCGATGAGTTTCAAGACACGAATGACGTCCAATTTAAGTTCATGTCATTACTAATGGATTCTCATACTTCTTTATACGTCGTCGGTGATCCAGATCAAACGATTTATACGTGGCGCGGTGCGAATCAAAAAATCATCCTTGATGTCGGTAAGATTTTTGCTCCGTTAGAAACGATCATCTTAGCGAGAAATTATCGTAGCACACAAAAGATTTTAAAAGCTGCGAATTCTTTGATTGCTTGCAATAAAGAAAGAGTAAAAAAAGATTTATACACTGAAAATGATGATGGAGAAAGAGTCCATCTCATCGTCCAAGATAGTCCGATCGAAGAAGCAAGAAGCGTCGCTATTAAGATTAAAGAACTAAAAGATAGCGGTCGTTACGATTATAAAGATATCGCTATCATCTATCGCTCTAATTATTTAACTTTAGATTTTGAACACGCCTTGATGTCGCTTCGTATTCCCTATCGCGTCTACGGTGGATTAAGATTTTATCAAAGAAAAGAAATTAAAGATGTCTTAGCCTATTTTAGGCTACTTGCTAATCCAAAAGATGATATCGCTTTACTTCGTATCATTAACGTCCCAAAAAGAGGAATAGGCGATAAGATGATTGCCTTATTACAAGACGAAGCGAAAAATTTAAATCTTTCTTTATATGAATATATCGCTTCATCTTCCTTTGCTGGTTCATTTTTAAGACCTCAATCTCTATTGGCTTTAAAAGCGATGGTGGGCATTTTAGAAACCGCTAAAGGGATGTTACAAAATAATGAAAAACCTTACTTTGAAGTTATGCAAAAGACCATCATGGAATTAGGTTATCTTGACTTTTTAGCGCAGGATGAAGATGAAGAAGATAGGATCGCAAACGTTATGACTTTATTTGAAGATGCAAAAAACTTCGCCACGAACGAACCGAATGCCACATTTGATGAGTATTTACAAAACGTCGCTTTATTAAGTGCGCAGGATGATATTAATGATGGCGATAATGTGTCGTTATTAACCGTGCATACGGCCAAAGGTTTAGAATATCCTGTCGTCTTCTTAGTTAGACTTTCCGAAGGTATTTTTCCTAATCAAAAAACCCTCATGGAAGGATTTAAAAATTTGGAGGAAGAAAGAAGGTTATGTTACGTCGCTTTCACTAGGGCTAAAGACTTACTTTATATTACATATAATAATGGCTTCAGCGCGGTTTTAGGTTCTAGACTCGCTCCTTCTAGATTTTTAAGGGAAGCAAAGCTCACTAATAATCCAGACGTTTCTCAATTTAAGAAAAATTTAAAACCATTGCAGGAGAAGAAAGAAGAAGAATATAGCCCAATTCAAATTAAGAAAGATAATGGCATTAACGATTGGCAAGTCGGTGATATTTGTATGCATACGAGACTTGGCCGCGGAGTCGTAAGAAAAGTTAATCCCGATAATCTTATCGAAGTTGAATTTGATGAACATGGTTTGAAGATGCTCATCGGTAATCACCCCACCTTATCGCGCGTGGAGGAGAAAGGACATCAAGCATGAACTTAGAAGAAATTAAAAATCGTGTACTAGAAATTAGAAAACTTCTCGATCGTTATAATTACGAATATTACGTCTTAGATAATCCGAGCGTCGAAGATCAAGAATACGATCGTCTAATGAACGAGTTAATCGAATTAGAAAAAACTTATCCGATGTTCGATGACGCTAATTCTCCAAGCCACCGCGTCGGGGGAAAGGTGCTCGATAATTTTGAAAAAGTGACGCATAAAAGATCGATGTTATCGCTTGCGAATGCCTTCAATGAAGCGGACTTAAGAGATTTTGATCGAAAAGTGAAAGAAGCACTTAACACTCAAGAAGAAATTTCTTACATGTGTGAGATGAAAATCGATGGTTTAGCGATGTCGCTTGAATATGAAGATGGAAATTTACTCTATGGGGCGACGAGGGGAGATGGCGTCGTAGGAGAAAATGTTACGAATAATTTAAGGACGATCAAATCGATTCCACTTCACGTCGAAGATGATGAAGAATTAGATATTCGTGGCGAAGTTTACATGCCGAAAAATTCTTTTGTTAAACTCAATAAAGAAAGAGAAGAAAATAACGAACCTTTATTTCAAAATGCCCGCAATGCCGCGGCAGGTTCGATTAGAAATCTCGATTCTAGCATAGTGGCTAAACGTAAATTAAATGCATATTGGTACTATTTCGCTAACGCGGTGGAAAGAGGTTTTAAAAAGCATAGTGAAGCTTTAAATTATCTAGATAAATTAGGTTTTAGAACTAACCCTGAACGTCGTTTAGTCAAAGGTATTGATGAAGTGTTAAAATTCATCGATGAATATAGCGAAAAAAGAGATAGCTTAGCTTACGATATCGATGGTTTAGTCATCAAAGTGGACGATATGTCAAAATATGATTTAATTGGCTATACCGCTAAGACGCCAAAGTGGGCTATCGCTTACAAGTTCCCGCCTGAAGAAGTTATCACAAAATTAGAAGATATTATCTTCACAGTTGGAAGAACTGGTAAAGTTACGCCTAACGCTAAGCTTAGCCCAGTCAAAGTCATGGGTAGCACGATTCAAAGAGCGACTTTACATAATGAAGATTTCGTCACCTCAAAAGATTTAAAAATCGGTGATTACGTTTACATCCGTAAAGCTGGTGATGTCATTCCTGAAGTCGTTAGAGTTGCGCTTAATCGTCGCGATGGAAGCGAATTACCTTTCAAGATGATCGATACTTGTCCGTATTGTGGTTCTACCTTAGTGAAAGTGGAAGCGATGCACTTTTGTCCAAACGTCCATTGTCCTGCGAGAAATAGCGAAGGTTTAATCCATTTCGCGTCGAAAGATGCGATGGATATCGAAGGGATGGGCGATAAGGTCGTAGAGATGTTTTTTAACCAAGGATATCTAAAAGATATACCTTCAATTTATGATCTACACGAACATCGTTATGAAATTATCAATATGGATGGTTGGTCTGATCTATCTGTTAATAATTTACTTTCCGCCATCGAAAAATCGAAAGGTAATTCTTTAGAACGATTACTCTTCGGTTTAGGTATTAAAGAAGTAGGAGAAAAATTAGCTAAGACCTTAGCGAAGCGCTTCAAACATATGGATGATTTGATGAAAGCGGATTATGAGACGTTAAGAAATGTAAGAGACGTCGGTGAAGTCACTGCTTTATCGATCACTAATTTCTTTTCTGACCCACATCATGTTAATATTATTAACGCCTTAAAAGAAAAAGGCTTAAACATGGATTATCTAGGTCAAGATGAAGTCATTAATGCCTCTAATCCATTCAACCAAAAGACGATTGTCTTAACAGGCACCTTATCGCTATTTGGAAGAAAAGAAGCAACTGCCTTACTTGAAAATCTTGGAGCGAAAGTGACAGGTTCAGTTTCTAAAGCGACAGATATCGTCATCTATGGGGTGGAAGCTGGCTCAAAACTTAGTAAAGCTCAAGACCTAGGCATTCAAACGATGGATGAAGAAGAATTTAAACAAAAATTAATAGAAAGTGGTATTGATTTATGAAAGAAGAATTAGATTTAAAAACGATTAAAGACGCCGCGCATCGACTTCTTTTCGATATGAGCGAAGAAGAATTTCTTACTTTGCAAAGCGAATTTAAAGTCACTTTGAAGCAGATGAAAGTGCTAGGAGAAATTGAAGGGATCGATGAAGTCGCTCCTATGACTTTTCCTATCGAAACAAAAATTACTTATCTTCGAGAAGACGTTGCAGAAGAACCATTAAGTAACGAAGAAGTTTTAAGTAACGTCAAAGAAAAACAAAGTGGACAAATTAAACTTCCAAAGGTGGTGTTATAAATGTCTTATTTAGATTTAGATATCTTAAGTATTCATAAAGCTTTATTAGAAGGCAAAACTAAACCATCTTTACTTTGTAAAGAAGCATTAGAAAGAGTTAAAAAAGATACGAATAATGCCTTCGAATTGGTCAATGAAGAAGAAGCTCTTCGCCTTGCTTTAAAGTTAGATGAAGAAGAAGTACCTTTTGATAATGTTTTCTATGGTATTCCTTACGTCTTAAAAGATAATTATTCCACGAAAGGTATTAAGACTACGGCGAGCTCGAATATCTTAAATGACTTCGTTCCACTTTACGATGCGAGTGTCTATAAACTTTTAAAAGAAGCAAAAGCAGTCATGGTAGCCAAAGCCAGCATGGATGAATTAGCGATGGGTGGGACCGGTACGACCTCTCATATTGGTACAACTTATAATCCTTATGATCCAAAGCATGAACGTATGATTGGCGGTTCTTCTAGTGGCTCTGCAGCCTCTGTCAGCGCATCGATCGTTCCTTTCGCTATCGGTTCAGATACGGGTGATTCAGTTAGAAAACCCGCCTCTTATGCAGGATTAGTAGGTTTTAAACCTACTTGGGGACTAATTTCAAGGTATGGTTTATTTAGTTACGCTCCATCGCTAGATACAGTCGCTTATTTTACGCGCGGAGTAGATGATGCTAGATTATTACTTAACTTATTAGTGAAGCACGATTTAAACGATGCGACTTCATTAGATGTCACCTTAGAAGATGATGAAAGTAAAGATGAAGCAAAAAATATCACGCTTCTTGTCTTTAAAGATTTAGATGTCAATTTAAAAGATGAAGTGACGAAAAATGTCTATCATAATTTACTTTGTAAATTAAAAGAACAAGGTATCACCATCAAAGAAGTAACATTTGGTCACGATTTATTAGCAGCTATATATCCAACTTATAACGTCATCTCTTTTGCCGAAGCGACGAGCAATAACGCAAATTTAGATGGGGTTAAATTTGGTCCTAGACCAGAAGGTAAAACTTATCAAGAAGTGATGATGAATGCGAGAACTGAAGGCTTTTCTAATTTAATTAAACGTCGTTTCGTCATCGGAAGTTACGTCTTATATAAAGAGAATCAAAAGACGTTATTTTTAAGAGCGAAAAAAGTGAGAAGAAAAATCGTGGAACGTTTAAATGAATTACTCGCGGACGCGGATGGCTTCATCTCGCTTGCGGCGCCTTCCATCGCTCCTAAATTTTTCGAAGCTACAGATAAATTATCAGATGCTTACGTCATTAACGATAACTACTTAGCGATCGCAAATTTCTCAGGCGGGCCATCGATCACTTTACCCATCGGTTTAAAAGATAAGATGCCCTTTGCGGTGAACGTGACAGCAAAGACGTTTGATGATTTAAAACTTTTGCGCATCGCTAAGGTCATCGAGAAGACGACTGGTATGAAAGGTCTTTCTTATCCGGAGGTGAATAAATATGAATAATGTCATCTATGAAGCCACGATTGGATTAGAAATTCACGTTGAGACGAAATCAAATTCGAAGATGTTTTCTAGCGCTCCTAACGTCTATGGTAAAAAACCTAACACTTCCGTCTTACCAATCGACTTAGGGATGCCAGGTACTTTACCTACCGTCAATAAGAAAGCAGTGGAAAACGCTATTAAGTTATCTAATGCTCTACATATGGAGATTGATCACACTTTATATTTTGATCGTAAAAATTACTTCTATAGCGATTTACCAAAGGGTTATCAAATTACACAAAATGAAAGACCGATTGGTAAAAATGGTTACTTACTCGTCAAATTAGACGGAAAAGAAGTACGTGTCGATATCGAAAGATTACATATGGAAGAAGATACGTGTAAGCAACTACATTACACTGATTTTACATTGTTAGATTATAATCGTGCCGGCGTCCCACTTTGTGAAATCGTCACCTTGCCTTGCATTCACGATGCAAAAGTAGCGAGATTATACGTCGAAAAGATTAGAGAAATTTGCGTCTATCTTGACGTGAGCGATGGCAAGATGGAAGAAGGTTCTTTACGTTGTGACGTCAATATTTCTATCGCTCCAAAAGGTAGCGAACAATTTGGCACCAAAGTTGAAATTAAAAACCTTAACTCGACAGCGAATGTAGAAAAAGCTATCGCTTATGAAATTGAAAGACAAAAATCTTTAATCGAAAATGGCGAAAAAGTTAGGCAAGAGACGAGAAGATTTGATGAAAGTAAGATGGAAACTGTCCTCATGCGTGTTAAGACTGACGCAGTCGATTATAAATACTTTAGTGAACCGAATATCTTACCTATTTCTTTAAGCGATAAATTTATTGAAGATACGATTAGTAGTTCATATGAACTCGCGGACGTCAAATTTGAACGTTACACGCAGGAATTTAAAGTAAGCGAATACGATGCTTTAACTTTGTTAAAAAATCGTTCGTTAGCGTTACTATTTGATGAAACAGTAGAAACTTGTTCATATTACGATTTATTAATTCACTTCATCAACGGAGACGTCTTAACTTACGTAAGTGGCATGAATGCAATTTTTAACTTATCCGCTAAACATCTTGGTGAACTTATTAACTTAGTGGGTGAAAAGAAAATATCTAACGCTCAGGCTAGAGATATTTTTAAACAAATTGTCAAGAGCGATGAAAGTCCAATCGACATCGTTAAGAAAAACGATATTTCTCAAATTAGTGATGAAGCGACTTTATTAACACTCATCAATCGCTTGCTCGATGAAAATCCGACAGCGATTCAAGATTTTAAAAATGGGAAGGGGAGAGCAGCTTCATTCTTAGTTGGTCAAATTATGAAAGAAACTAAAGGCAAAGCTAATCCCGCTTTAGCGTCTAAATTATTAAATGAAGAATTAAAAAAGAGGTAAAAATATATGAAAAAAATGATACTCACAACTGGTGGTTTAGGTTTCATTGGTAGCCACACTGTCGTCGATTTATTAAATGAAGGTTACGATGTTTGCATCATCGATAATCTATCTAACTCACATATCGAAGTTTTATCTTATATCCAGCAAATTACTGGTAAAATGCCTAAATTTTATCAAGGTGATGTGCGCGATAACGCACTTTTAGAGAAAGTATTTAGCGAAAATGATATAAGTGCAGTCATCCATTTCGCGGCTTTAAAAGCTGTCGCTGAATCGGTCGTTAAACCCTTACTATATTACGAAGTAAATATCGATGGAACGATCGCTATTTTAAAAGCGATGCAAAAACATCATGTTCATAATATTATCTTTTCAAGTTCTGCCACAGTCTATGGTGATCCAAAAGTTCTTCCTTGTACCGAAGATACCCCAATTGGTGAGATTAAAAATCCATATGGCGAGACGAAATTAATTAATGAGATGCTCATCAAAGATTTCGTTAAGGCAAATGAAGGCATGCACGCTATTTTACTAAGATACTTTAATCCTATTGGAGCGCATGCTTCTGGTCTCATCGGTGAAGACCCAAAAGATATTCCTAATAATCTCGTACCTTACATTTTACGAGTAGCGGCTAAAAAAATTGATCATCTTACTGTCTTCGGTGATGATTATGATACGCCTGATGGCAGTTGTATTCGCGATTATATTCACGTCTGCGATTTAGCGCATGGGCACGTCTTAGCCATCAAGAAAATTTTAACGATAGAAGAACCTCTTAAGATTTATAATTTAGGTACAGGTAAAGGTACTTCTGTCTTAGAATTAGTGAATGCTTTTAAAAAGGTTAATCATATCGATTTACCTTACGTCATCGGTCCAAGAAGAGCGGGGGACGCGACCGCGTCTTATGCTTCTATCGATTTAGCCCAAAAAGAATTAGGCTTCGCACCTAAATTTAGCGTTGAAGATGCTTTAAAAGATGCTTATCACTTCTTAATAAAACATGAAGAAGGGAGTAAAAATTAAATGGAAAATAATAACTTACGTATCGCTTTATTAATCGATACTGAAAATGTTTCTTCTAATTATTTTACAGAGCTTTATGAAAAGCTTATTACCTTTGGTAAAGTAACTTATAAAAGGATGTATGGTGACTTTACGAGTCGATACGAAACAGGCTGGGTAAAATTAATTAATGTTCATTCGATTACACCTGTTCAAGAATTTTCTTACACTAAGCAAAAAAATGTCACCGATTCTAGGCTCATCATCGATGCGATGGACATCTTATATAGCGGAAATGTTGATGCTTTTTGCATCATGTCGAGCGATAGCGATTTTACGGGTCTAGTCAAAAGATTGAAAGAATCGAATATGTACGTCATCGGAGCGGGTGAAAGTAAGACTCCACAAGCTTTCGTTAACGCTTGCGACCGTTTCTTCACTTTAAAAGCTAAACCCGTGCATAAGAAAGTGACGAGTAAAAAGAAAGTAGAAGAAGTGAAAGAAGAAGTGGATGAAACAAGTGATCAACAAGTTTACGAAAGCGAACCGACGTTAGATATGGTTTTAGATTTAGCGAGCAACATCTTAAATTCTAGCGAAAATTCAAAATATCCATTTGCCTTACTTGTCTCTAAACTTTATCAAGTATTTCCTTCCATTAACTTTTCTACCTACGGGGTTAAAAAGCCCATGGATATTTTCCCACCCGATAAATTTAGTTTCGAAAGAGGAGAAGGACCTGAGGTCTACATCTCTTTAAAGTAAAAAATTATGAAAATATTATTTTGTGGTTATTTTTATTCTGACGAAGATGATGTCTTAAAAGGAAACGTATCTAACGTTTTAGATGCTTCGATCATCGAATTATTTAAAGAACATGAACTCGCTATCATCGGTCTACATTCACCTTTGGTGAAAAATAAAGATGTCTACAAAACTCAACGAGCGATGTCAAACGATGTTGCAAAGTTCTTAGGCAAGATTCCTAAGACGATTCTTGTCACCTTAGCCAACGAACGTCTTTTAGATTGCGGTGAGAAAGGTTTAATCAATACTTTAGAACAACTTGATCAAAATGATTTATATCATCTTGGGGCTGGTTTAAAAGAAGAATCTTTGATGGAACCATTCATCTTTGAAAACGCTGCTATCTTTAATTACGTCGACGACAGTGCAACTTACGATGATGATGAAGATTATGGGGCAAACGTCTTCTCTAGCGATTATAGTTACGAAGAAGTTAAAAAAGCCAAAATGGAATATAAAGATGTCATCGTCATCTTAAAAACTGGCTTATCTGATATTAAGTATCCAACCCCATCCATGAAGAAAAAAGCTCACGCCTTAGTGGATGCGGGCGCCACCTTAGTGCTCATCGAATCCCCGGCCTTTGCTGGCGGTTTTGAAACTTATAATGGGGCTAAGATCATCTACGGGCACGGTGATTTAATGCTCGATACGAAAAATGAAAAGTCAAAGAAAACGAAAAAAGATGCCTTTTTAATTTCTTACGATGTAAAGACGAAAGAGACAGTTTATTATCCTATCATCTTAAAAGAACATAAAGTTTATATCGATAATAACCGCGATGCTTTAGATGCCTTTTATTTGAGGTCAAAAAAACTTTTAGATGACGATTTAATTAAAGATGAATACGAAAAATTCGCTCGTCACTTTTTAGCAAGATATCTCACTATTTTAAGAGGTTATTCTAGACTTAGAAGATTTATTTCATTACGTCTTTTTAAAGGCTATTTCATCTTGAAACGTTATAACATTTATCGTCTAAATTCTTTATCTCATCTTCTAAATTCTTTGGAGCGTATGGATGCTTTAAAGAAGGGGATAAGATTAAGACAAGAAGAGAAAGAAAAGTATTAAATCTTTAAAATTTGTAATTTTATTTGCCTTTATTAGTGTATAATCTATACGCTATGGCAAACAATGTAACTCATAAAAAAATCATCGTCAACAATCGCAAAGCTCGTCATGATTACATTCTCGACGATCCTTTAGAAGTGGGTTTAGAGTTAACTGGAACAGAAATTAAATCCATTAGACTCGCTCACGTCTCATTAGATGATAGTTACATCGTCTTTCGCCATAATGAGGCTTACATTTTAAACATGTACATCGCACCTTACGAAAAAGGTAATATCTTCAATCACGAGCCAAGGAGGACGAGAAAACTTTTGATGCATAAAAGAGAGATTATTCGTTACGCACAAAAGGTGAAAGAAAAAAGATTAACTTTAGTGCCGCTCGAACTTTATCTAGTAAAGGGTAGGGCTAAATTATTAATCGCCCTTGGTAAAGGTAAAAAACTTTACGATAAACGTGAAGCATTAAAAGAAAGAGATAATCAAAGAAATTTAGATAAAGCGATGAAAAGCCATATCAAAGATATTAAGTAATATCTTTTTCGAGGTCATAATATGCACATTAATTCTTATCTAGATTTAGAAAATATTTTAAAAGAACATGATCACCGTGAACTTTACGATAACGAAAATCTTTTAAAGTACGTAAAAAAACATCCTATCCATCTATCTTGTCCTATCATCCATATCACTGGGACGAACGGAAAAGGTTCAACCTTACATTATCTAGAAATGATTTATCGTTTGATGGGCTACACTGTCGGAAGTTACGTTTCCCCATCGCACTATCAATATAATGAAATGATTCGAGTGAATGAAAAGAAGATTGATGAAGAAGTTTTCTTAAAATTATTCAATGAACGTATCGACGAATTTATCGCTTACGATTTGACTGCTTTTGAAATGATCACTTTAGTGATGTTTACCTATTTTTCTAGCATCAAATTAGACGTCTTACTTTTAGAAGTAGGGATGGGTGGAGATATCGACGCTACAAACATTATCGAAACGAGCGATTTAGCCATCATCACTAGTGTGACTCTTGAACATACTTCTTTTCTAGGCAAAACAATCTCAGAAATTGCTTACCAAAAAGCTGGTATTTTAAGAGATGATAAACCTTATTTAATTGGTGAAGAAGTAAATGAAGAAGCAAGAACCGCCATTGCCATAAGAGCGAAGAAATTAGACGCTGAAGAGCATATCATTTCTTCTTATACACAAACGGATGAAGATGCAATGCAACACACCTTAGCCTACGCTGGCTATACTTATAAATATCTTGGACCAAAATATGGTTACCATAATTTACTTATCGCTTTAGAAGCAAGTCACATTTTAAAAGATATTTTACCTATCGATTTTGATAAGCTTTCAACTTTTACTTTTAAAGCCTTAGATCGAAGGATGGAAGTAGTGGAAACTTCACCTCTCATCATCCTTGATGGCGCGCATACGCCTGATGCGGTCGCTTGTTTAAATGAATCGATCGCTTTATTTGATAAACCAGTTCATATTGTCTTTTCTTGTTTAGAAGATAAAAATTTACCATTGCTATTAGAAGAATTTGAAAAGATTTCACACGATATTGTCTTAACTACTTTCGATAATAAAAGAGCAAGAGGCGAATACGATTATTTCTTATATTTAGAAGATTTCCCTTTTAGCGAAGATTATGTTTCGATCATAAAACGTTTCAAAGAAAATTATCCCGATGACATCATCCTTGTCTCTGGATCCATCGCTTTTATCGATGAAGTGAGGATGAAGTTATGAACACCATCAAATTAAGCCAAGTTCAAAAGATTTGTTTATCAGGCATTTTATTAGCGTTAATTATCGTTTTTACGAAAGTTTTATCGGTGCAAAATTTACCTGCTTTACCTTTCGTAAGAATTTCCATTGGGCCCGCTTTAATCATTTTTACTAGTATCATTTTAGGGCCAGTTTACGGGGGGATTGTCGGAGGTTTAAGTGATTTACTCGGTTATTTTATCGTCGATTTCACTGGCTTACCGCCTTATTATTTATTCACTTTACAATATTTTTTATT
The DNA here is from genome assembly GCA_944363535.1 of uncultured Bacilli bacterium. Taxonomy (GTDB): domain Bacteria; phylum Bacillota_I; class Bacilli_A; order RFN20; family CAG-826; genus CALVUG01. The sequence goes on along the minus strand of CALVUG010000002.1, from coordinate 26,591 downwards.
AGGCTTTTTTGCTTACTTTATCGTAAGGTTATTTTTACTCATCAAAAAGACCTATGTAAGTCTAATTATTAATATCACTCTTTCTTCTTTAATCTATATTGGTTTACTGATCTATTTAACTTACACGGATAGTTTAAATTTTGCATCTACTACTTACGTCTTAGAAAATTGGCTAAAGATTATTCTTGCTATCGTCGCGTTTCTTTTATTTGCTTTACTTTACGTCTTAGCCTACTTTATTAATCGTTACTTTAAAAAGAAAAATAATCACTTACCTTTATTTCCTTTTTTAAACGCTATTACGGTCTTAGAAATATGCTTTGCTTTATTTTTAGGAAGCGGACTTAAAACTTATTATTTTGAAGTACCTTTCTTACTCATTTTCATGGCTCAGGCTATCGTCTTTTTCATCGATGTTCCGCTCTATTTATTTATCCTCTTACTTTTGCTTCGCCTCGTAAAAAGTTATTATAAAATAAAGGAAATTTAAAAATGATCGAAAATGAAGATGAAAAAATTGAAATATTAGAAGATACTTCGCCTAGTAAAGGAGATGAAGATTATCGCCCGACGAAAGAACTGAAGGCTGATTTTTCTTATCTTAATGATAAATCCGCTAGCGATAGAAAATCGATTCCATGGCTTGCCATTTCTATCATTGGAGGTTTACTTCTTATCATCATCGTTTTAGTTCTCGTCCTATACTTCTACTATGGAGGTAATAAGTAAATATGCCAGCTTTATACACTCATTACTTATTCGCTCGTGATTTATTAAAAGAAGATGAAAAACATCCTTCTTTATATTTACTTGCCGCACAAGGGCCAGATGCTTTTTTCTTCTATGGTTATTCTTTAAAAATAAGAAAGAACAAGGCCGCTAGACAAGGCTTTGGTCGCATGCTTCATAAGATCGATATCGCTAAAACTTATGATGCGATGTTAAGATATGCGAACACCAAAGAAAGTGAAGAAAAAGAAATTTTATATTCTTTCATCCGTGGCTTCATGTTCCATTATTGTCTTGACCATATCGCTCATCCATACGTCTTTTATCGTACGGGTTTTGTAATCGAAGGTAAAAAAGAACAAAAAGATCATAAATTTTACTCATTAGCCCATACGGCTTTTGAAACGAATTTAGATGTGCTTTTAAAAGAAGAATATGCTTTCTTTGCTCAGCCCAAAGAACTTGTAAAAATTAGACGTAAGGAAGGTAAAATCGTTTCAAAGATGTTCGACGCGGTCGCTAAAGAAGTATTTGAAATTAATCTAGGAAAAAATACTTACTATCAAGCTTACAAAGATTTTAGATTCGTCGAAAAGTTTTTAAATTCGAAGAAGGGTGGTAAGAAAAGATATTTTTCTAAGCATATGCACGATTCCATCATGAATGCTTTATCTTACCCAGTGGGAATTAATAACGATGATGTTTACGATTATTTAAATTTAAAACATAGCGAATGGCTTTATCCTGAAACAGGAAATAAATCTCATAAGTCTTTTTTAGAATTATTTGAAGAAGCTAAAAATAAAACTAAAGTCGTAGATGATATTTTAGTGCACGCGCTTGTGGGACAAGATGTCTTAGACGATTTAAAATCGCTTACGAACGGTATTAATCATGACGGAGTGAAAGTAGGAGAGAAGATGCGTTACATGCATTTTCTATGTGAAGATGGAAACTTATTCTATTAAGAAGAGGACATATCAAATCATTTCGCCTATCGAAAGCGATTATGAAATTGATGAATCTTATCTAGTGACAAAAGACGATAAGAAATATGTTTTAACGTTCGTCAAAGATGATTTTGATTACGATTTAAGTGGGACGAAACGTTTTAAACTTATTAGAAGAGATATTAAAGATTTAACTCATTCATCGATCGAAGTGCCTAGACTTATCGATATCGATAAGAAAAATAATGTCTACGTTAAAGAATACGTCGAAGGGTCTACGATCTTAGATGAAATTATCGAAAAAGATTTAGATGAAAAAATTATCGAAACGATTTTTGATTATTCATTTTACGCAAGAATGTTCAATAAATCCTTAGATTTTCATCCGAAAAATTTCGTCATCTTAGAAAATGGCAAAATTGTTTATAAATATTATCGCGTAAGAAATTACGACGCGAAGAAAAACTTCGAATTAACTTACCTTCGTTACTATTTATATAGCGATGAATTAGTGAACTATCTTAAGAAAAATAATTTAGCTTACGACATTAGAAGAAAAAAAGAAGAAAGGCGAGTCAATAAAGAGTCTTTATTATTGGCTTGTAAGTATCATCGCTAGGTGCAGATATGGATAAGAATTTACCTTTGATTATTCATCTTTCTAGTTCGAAAGCTCTAGCGAAGAAAGTCGCTTCCATTTTATCTTATCCGCTTGGCGAAGCGGAAAGTTACACCTTCTACGATGGTGAAGAAATGGTCAAGCCCATTAGCGAAGTGAAAGGAAGAGATATCATCCTCATCCAATCGACTTCTAGACCCGCTTCAAAACATTTGATGGAAGTTTTAATTTTCGTCGATGCATTAAGAAAAAATGACGCGAAAAAGATCACCTTAGTGACACCTTATTTTGGTTACGCTAGACAAGATAGACAAATCCATCATAACGATCCTATCACCGCCTCTTTAGTGGCAAGATTAATCGAATCTTGCGGGGTAAATGAAGTTATTTTTTGCGATATTCATACTTTTAACACTCCTAAATTCTTCCATATTCCGACCTATAACATCGAGATGACTTCCTTATTTAAAGAGGCCTTTTTAAAAGTTATGAAAGATAATCATTATTCTTTAGATGACGTGATGATTTTTTCTCCAGATCATGGTTCAGAATTCCGCGGCTTAAAACTCGCTAAAGCCTTAGGGGTAAGCTTCGGCGAAATTTATAAAATTCGTCCGAGAGTCGATGAGACGAGAATTAAAGATATCGAAGGTTCACCTAAAGATAAGGTCGTCTTCATCGTCGATGACATCGTCGATACTGGCTCAACTTTAATCGAAGCCGTGGAAGCTTTAAAAGAATTAGGAGCCAAAGCGATATACGTCGGTTTCACTCATGCGGTATTAAAAGAGAACAATTATCAAGAACTTTTAAAACATGATATCAAAAAGATTTATTTCACTGATACGATCGAACTTGCTTTTCATCACGATGAAACAAGTGTATTATCAGTAGCGTCGCTCATCGCGAGTAAGATAAAGGAAACAAGATGAAAGAGAAAAAAGATTCGTTAAGATCACCGAAAGAAGATAAACCGAGTTTAAAATCGCGATTTTTAAACGCTCTTATCTTCGCTTTGGTCTTCTGCGTCTTAGTCGTAGGAGTAGCGCTTTTACTTTATTATTTTGGACCGAAAGGATAAACATCTATGAACGTTCGTTCCATTACCGTTAATGCTCTTTTAGCTGCGCTTTATATCGTCATTACGATCATTACTACTCCTTTTAGTTATGGTGGCGTACAATTTCGTGTCGCTGAAGCGTTATTAATTTTTATATTCTTTCGTAAACAATATGTCATCGGTATTACGATTGGCTGTTTCATCGCCAATATCATCGGTCCGATGGGGTGGGTCGACGCTGTCTTTGGCACTTTAGCGACTTTGTTAAGCGCTATAGCCTTGATGTTTTCACCTTATTTGCTTTTAGCCTTACTTGCTCCTGTCATCGCGAATGGCTTCGTCGTCGGAGCGGAACTTTATTTTGTTTTACAACTCGATTTCTGGATCAATGTTGGACTCGTCATGGCGGGTGAATTCACCGTCTTAATTTTAACTTACGCCTTAGCGATGGCGTTTAAGAAACGTAAAGGGTTCCTCAAAGTTATCGGAGCAAATCAAAACATCAATTTCAAATGGTAAACGAAGATGAAGAATTTTTATTTAGAAGTAAAACACGTCGATAAGCACTCGAAGGCTAGGTACGGTATTTTACATACGCCACACGGAGACGTCGAATTACCGATGTTTATGCCAGTTGGTACTTTAGCAACCGTTAAGTCTTTATCGCCAGAAGAAATTAAATCTTTAGGAGCGGGTGTAATTTTAGCCAATACTTATCATCTTCATATTAGGCCGGGCGAAGATATCATCGCTAAGCACGGGGGTCTACACCAATTCATGCATTACGATGGTCCTATCTTAACTGATTCAGGTGGTTTTCAAGTCTTCTCTTTAGCGGACAACCGTCAAATTAAAGAAGAAGGGGTCACTTTTAAATCGCACCTCGATGGTTCTAAATTATTCTTTTCTCCTGAAGTTGCAATCGGTATCGAAGAAAAGTTAGGGGCGGATATCATCATGTCATTCGATGAATGTATCACATATCCCGCGACTTACGAATACGCTAAAAATAGTACGGAAAGAACTTTAAGGTGGGCAAAAAGAGGCTTAGACGCAAAGACACGCGATGATCAAGCTCTATTTGGTATCGTCCAAGGTGGAGCCTATGAAGATTTAAGAAAGAAATGTGCTTTAGAATTAGCCTCGCTTCCCTTCGATGGTTATTCGATTGGAGGAACTTCCATCGGTGAACCACGTGACGTCTACGAAAAGATGATCGATTATAGTGTGCCTTATTTACCAGATGATAAACCAAGATACCTCATGGGTGTCGGTTCGATCGACTACATTCTAGCGGGGGTCGAAAGAGGAGTCGATATGTTCGATTGTGTCCTTCCGACGAGGCTCGCTCGTCATGGGGCTTTATTTACGTCACATGGAAGAGTAAATATTAGGGACGCAAAATATAAAGAAGATTTAACACCTTTAGATGATCAATGCGATTGTTATACATGTAAGAATTATACGAAGTCTTATCTAAGACATTTATATGTTTCCGATGAATTATTAGGTAAAAGATTACTCACCATTCATAACGTTCGTTTCTTAATATCTTTCATGGAGAAAATGAGGGAAGCTATCAAAGAAGATAAATTCTTAGAATTTAAAGAACAATATTATGAAATGTTTGGAAAGGATAAAGGCTTCTAATATGGACGTCAAAGATTTCGATTATCCATTAGATGAATCTTTGATCGCTCAAGCGCCTTTAAAAGATCGTCCGACGTGTCGCCTCATGTTAGTGAACCGCCAAGACGAATCGATCGAAGATAAATATTTTTACGATATTTTAGATTATTTGAAACCAGGGGATGTCTTAGTAAGAAATGATACGAAAGTGATTCCCGCAAGATTATTTGGTGTTAAAGACGAGACTGGTGCGCACGTGGAAGTCTTAATTTTAAAGCAATTAAAAGATGATACTTACGAATGCTTATGTGGAAACGCAAAAGCTATCAAAGTGGGTTCAAAAATCATCTTCAAAGAAAATGTTTTAACTGCGACATGTCTAAAAGTTTTAGATGAAGGAATAAGACATTTAAAATTTCATTATGAAGGCATCTTCTTAGAAGTTTTAGAAGAAGTAGGGGAAACACCTTTGCCGCCTTACATTCATCAAAAAGAACAAGAAGAAGGGGCTTATCAAACGGTCTACGCTAAGCACGTCGGTAGTAGCGCAGCCCCGACCGCGGGCTTTCATTTCGATGATCATCTATTTCAGAAATGTCTTGATAAAGGAGTCATCATCGTAGACATTACTTTACATATTGGTTTAGGAACATTTAGACCTGTCAAAGTCGATAAAGTCGAAGAACATAAAATGCATAGCGAACAATATGAAATTAGTGAAAGCGCCGCAAAAACCCTCAATTTAGCCCTCGCTGAGCGTCGCCGCATCATCCCTATTGGGACGACGAGCATGCGTACCTTAGAGGCAAACTTTAAAAAGTATGGACGCTTTCTCGCCACTAAAGAAGCGACGGATATTTTCATCACCCCAGGCTATAGACCATTTGTTTCAAGCGCTTTAATTACGAATTTTCATCTACCTAAATCAACTTTATTAATGCTCGTCTCAGCCTTTTCATCGTTAGAGCTAATGAAGAAAGCTTATAAACATGCGACGGAGGAAAAATATCGTTTCTTCTCCTTTGGAGATGCGATGTTCATCTATGGTTAAGAAAAGAAAATTTATTGACGATTATCATGAGATGTTAGACATCTTAAAAACTTTACCAAACGAAGGCAAGAAACCAACTTTACTTTTGCATGCTTGCTGTGGGCCGTGTGCGACTTATCCTTTGTTTTTCTTACATAAATATTTTGATATCACTATTGGTTACGCGAATTCAAATATCTATCCTTCTAGCGAATTCGAAAAAAGGAAAGCGACCATCTTAGAAATGTTAGATAAATTTAACGAAGAATATCATACTTCCATCAAGATAATTTTCTTCCCTTATGAACATGATTCTTACATGCGTGATCTAACTCCTTACGAAGCTGATAAAGAAGGTGGACCAAGATGCAAACTATGTTACGAAAAGAGGATGGATGAAGTTTTTAAATATGCAGACGATCATCATTACGATTACTTTACGACCGTCATGTCAGTCTCTCGCTATAAACCGACGAAAATTTTAAATGAAATTGGTGAAAGATTAGATGAAAAATACGTTCACACTCAATACTTACTAAGCGATTTTAAACGTGGTGGAGGTATCAAGATTGATAAAGAAATGACGAGACGTTACGCGCTTTACGAACAAAATTATTGTGGCTGTGAATATTCCTTAAATGATCGAGAAAAATTCTCTCATTAAGGTAATTTTACTTATAAAATTCATAAATTTAGACATCCATTAATTAAAATTGTTAAATATTTTTTCTAGTCTAGAACTAATATTTTTAATTTCTTTTTGACACGCGTATGTATATGAGGTAATATTTCACACGGCTGCAGCGTGGACTCGCGAGGTTGCTGATACACCCACAGGCGTTGTCATGAATGGGCATCAGGTAATTCGTAGATGAGCTAGCAGTTAAAAAGCCTGCAAAACATAAGGAGGAAAAAATTCATGGCTAAAGCAAATAAGAAAATCCGTGTTCGCCTCCAAGCTTACGAGCATGACATCTTAGACTTCTCAGCCGCTAAGATCGTCGCTCTTGCGAAAAGGACGAAAGCCGGTGTCGTAGGACCTGTCCCTCTCCCGACGGAAAAACAAGTCTATACGATCTTACGTTCCGTGCACGTCAACAAAGATTCACGTGAACAATTCGAAATTAGAACGCACAAGCGTCTCATCGATATCACTAATCCGACCAAGGAAACGATCGACCAATTACGCCGTCTCGATTTACCCGCTGGAGTGGATATCGATATCAAATTATAAGAAGGAGGTAAAACGAGATGAAAGCAATCATCGGACAAAAAGTTGGCATGACGCAAGTCTATACCGAAGATGGTCAGATGTATCCAGTGACTGTCGTCTATTGCGATCCTAACGTCGTCACCCAAGTTAAGACCTCTGAAACTGATGGCTATAATGCCTTACAAATCGGCTACGAAGATTTAAAAGAGTCGAAAGCTAACAAGTGTGAAAAAGGTATCTTTAAGAAAGTCGGTATCGCTCCTAAAAGACATCTAATCGAACTTAAGGGCGATGAACTTATGGATAAGAAAGTAGGGGAAACGTTAAGTGTCGAGATGTTCAAGGCTGGTGACATCGTGGATGTCATCGGAACGAGCAAAGGTAAAGGCTATACCGGCACGATCAAAGCTTACCATCACGTGATCGGTCCAAAAGGACATGGTTCTGGTTACCATCGTGGCTCTGGTTCCTTTGCGAACAATGGTCGTACGAATAACCGTGTCATCCCTGGTAAGAAGATGCCAGGAAGAAGAGGTAATCATTCCGTCACCATCCAAAACTTACTCGTCGTCGAAGTGGATGCTTCTAAAAACGTCATCCTCGTCAAAGGGGCGATTCCAGGTCCAAAGAAATCGCTCGTGACGATTAGAAGTGCAATTAAGACACAAAGTGGTAAGACGATCGAAGTCAAACCATTATTAGACCGCCGTCCGAAAGTGGAAGAAAAACCCGCTGAAGTGGCGGTGGAAGAAAATGCCTAAGGAGGAAAATGAGCATGGCTACAGCAAAATCCATTAAAGTCGATGTCTATAACATGCAAGGCGAAGTCTTAGAGACGAAGCTTACCCTCAAAGGCGAAGTGTTCAACATCGATCCCCATAAGCAAGCGATGTATAACGCTGTCCGCGTCCAACAAAGTAACGCGCGACAAGCGACCGCTAAAACGAAAAAACGTGACGAAGTTTCTGGCGGTGGTAAAAAACCATGGCGTCAAAAAGGAACGGGTCGTGCAAGGGCCGGTTCCACTCGTTCACCGCTCTTCACTGGTGGCGGAACAGTCTTTGGTCCAACTGGTGAACAAAATTACAAGATTAAGCAAAATAAGAAAGAACATGACTTAGCGTTAAGAAGTGCTCTCTCTTACGTCGCTCACGAAAAAGATCGTCTTCGCGTCTTGGATGAATTAAGTCTTAAAGAAACGAAAACGAAACAACTCGCTAGCGTCTTAAAAGCGCTCAAAGCGAGCGACAAAGTCTTAATCGTCTACAAGGAAGAAGATGAACATGTTCTTCTTAGCGCGCGTAACATATCTAATTTAAAGACACTAAACGCACGCGACATCAATGTGTATGACCTACTTAATGCAAAGACTGTCATCTTGGTAAAAGATGCCGTTAAGGTCATCGAGGAGGCATTAGCGTAATGGCAGAAGAAGTGAAAGCTACGAAGAAAACTAGACGTAGCAAAAAAGAAACTAAAGCCGTCGAAAATAAACGTTTCAAAGAACCAACTTTAAAACAATTCGACGTCATCATCGCTCCCATCATCACCGAAAAGTCGATGGCGGCGATGCAAAATCTTAACAAAGTGAGCGTGAAGGTTCTACCTACCTCCACTAAGGTGGAAATTAAGAAAGCCTTCGAATCGCTCTTCCAAGTGGAAGTTAAGAGTGTGAGAATTATCAACGTTTCAAGCAAAGAAAAATCACGTGGCGGACGTTATAGAGGTAGCGTCCCAGGCTACAAGAAAGCCATCGTCACCTTAGCGAAGAATGAAGCGTTAGACTTATTCAAAGAATAAGAATAGTAACTAAATTATAGGAGACTGATAAAAATGGGAACTAGAAGTTATAAACCGACGTCACCGTCACGTCGTAACATGATTAGTTTGACCAATGAAGAAATTAGTAAAGTCGCTCCTGAGAAAAGTTTGCTCGTCGGATTAAGAAAGACCGGCGGACGTAATAATCAAGGGGTCATCACTACCCGTCATATCGGTGGTGGCCATAAGCGTAAATACCGTCTCATTGACTTCAAACGTAACAAAGATGGCATCCCCGCCATCGTGAAGACGATCGAATATGATCCAAACCGTAACGCGAACATCTGCTTAGTGACTTACTTAGATGGTGAAAAGCGTTACATCTTAGCCCCGAAGGGTATCAAGATTGGGGACCGACTAATCTCCGGCCAAGCGGTCGATATCAAAGTCGGTAATACGATGGAACTTAAATCCATCCCTGAAGGAACGCTCGTCCATAACGTCGAACTTGCTCCAGGTAAGGGCGGCCAATTGGCGAGAGCCGCTGGTGCGAGTGCACAAATTCTTGGTAAAGAAAATCGTACCGTCACCTTAAGATTACAATCAGGTGAAGTAAGAAAAGTCTTAGAGAATTGCCGTGCGACGATTGGTGAAGTAGGTAATGAAGATTATAGCTTGATCAATCTTGGTAAAGCTGGCAAAACTAGATGGCTTGGTGTCCGTCCGACTGTAAGAGGTTCCGTCATGAACCCCACCGACCACCCGCATGGTGGTGGTGAAGGTAAATCACCTGTCGGTCGCGATGCGCCAAGAACGCCTTGGGGCAAACGCGCCTTAGGCGTCAAGACGAGAAATACGAAGAAAGCATCTAATCGTATGATCGTCAGAAGAAGAAAATAAGGAGGTTGAAGTATGGCACGTAGTTTAAAAAAGGGTCCGTTCTGCGATCCATATCTACTTCGACGCGTGGAAGAATTAAATAAGAGTGGTAAACGTGAAATCATCAAAACATGGTCTCGTCGTTCGACCATTTTCCCCGCCTTCGTCGAACATACCTTTGCCGTTTATAACGGTAAAGAACACATCTCCGTCTTCATCACGGAAGACATGGTCGGTCATAAATTAGGTGAATTTGTGCCGACGAGAACTTATAAAGGGCATACCGGTCATACGGCGGAAGATAAAGCAGCCGCGGCCGCAGCCACGAAGAAATAAGGAGGATAGGCTATGGCACGTAGTAAGAAAAGTGAAGATGTCGTCTTAAAAGAAAAAGCCGATATCAAACGTGGCAAAAAAGAGAAAAAAGCGAAAGCCGAAGTCAAGGCCGCTCCTCAAAAACCACAAGTAAGTGAAGCTAGAGCTATCGCTTACAATGTAAGAGTTACTCCACGTAAAGCAAGACTCGTCATCGATCTCGTACGCGGAAAAGACGTCAAAGTGGCCTTAGGCATCTTAGCTAACGTCAACAAAGCCGCGGTCGCTCCAGTGAGCAAGGTCATCAAATCCGCTGCCGCCAATGCGACCAACAACTTCATGATGGATGAAAATAAACTCTACATCAAAGAAATTTATGCAAATGATGGCATGAGGATGAAAAGATACATTCCACGAGCGAAAGGTAGTGCCTCTGGCTTAGTGAAAAGAATGTCGCACATCACTTGTGTCGTCAAGGAAAGGTAAGGTAGTGGTATATGGGTCACAAAGTTAATCCAGTCGGCATGCGTATCGGCGTGAACCGTGGGTGGAATTCCCGTTGGTTTGCTGAAGGCAAAGAATACGCTGTCTTATTAAATGAGGATCGTCGCATTCGTGAATATATCGAAAAGCATCTAGATCCTGAAGCCTTACTTTCTCACGTCGACATCGAAAGAGTGAAGACCGAAAAAGAAGGATACGATGTAAAAATCGCTATCCACGTCGCTTCTCCTGGCGCCGCTATCGGGGCCAATGGTGACCGTCTTAACAAGATTCGTAAAGAATTAGCGGGTCTAGTTAATGCGAGCAAAATTAAAGTTGACGTCATCCCAGTGCAAGTACCCTATCTTGATGCACAAATCGTCGCGACGACGATCGCTCGTCAACTCGAAGCGAGAGCTTCCTTTAGAACCGCGCAAAAGAAAGCTATCCAACAAGTGCGTAAAGCGGGCGCGAAAGGTTGTAGAACCTTAGTGAGCGGCCGTCTTGGTGGGGCTGATATTGCCCGTGGCGAAGGCTATAAAGAAGGTAGCGTTCCGCTACACACCCTTAAATACGACATCGATTTCGCGATGGCGGAAGCTAGAACGACCTATGGTCGTCTCGGCGTCAAAGTGTGGATCTTTAAAGGCTTAGCCAAAAAAGAAAAACTTAACGAAGATGAAGGAGGGGAACAATAATGTTACAACCGAAGAGAACAAAATATCGTCGTCCTCATTCAACTAAATACGAAGGTAAGTCCAAAGCCGGTAACGAAGTTAGTTTCGGTGATTATGGCTTACAAGCGCAAAGCGGTGATTACATCACGGCGCAACAAATTGAAGCGGCCCGTATCGTCTTATCCCGTTTTACGAAAAGAAGTGGCAAAGTGTGGATTAGAATCTTCCCACAACTTGCTAAGACGAAAAAACCTGCTGAAGTCCGTATGGGTTCAGGTAAAGGTAGCCCAGAGAGCTGGGTGGCAGTGGTAAAGCCAGGCCGCGTGATGTTTGAAATCGGTGGAGTCGGAGATGAAATGGCGAAAGAAGCCCTCCGCTTAGCCGCTTACAAACTCCCAGTCAAAACCAAGATTATCGAAAGGGTCAAAGGTGAGTAAAGATGAGAGTTAATGAAATTAGAAGTCTTAGTCAGACCGAATTAAACGAGAAGATTTACTCGCTTAAAGAAGAACTATGGAATCTTCGTCGTAAGAAAGCCGTCGGACAATTAGAACATGGTGAAGATGTCAAACGTGTCCGTAAGGATATCGCTAGATGTCTCATGGTCCAACGCGAAAGAGAATTAAATATTGGAGGAAATAACGATGGAAAGTAGAAATAGACGTGCGACGTTCCAAGGTGTCGTCATCAAAAATAAGATGGATAAGACGATCGTCATCGCTATCGAAACCCATAAGAAACACCCAAAGTATTTAAAACGTCGTCAATTTACGACAAAACTTGTCGCGCATGACGAAGAAAATATCGCTAATGTCGGTGACGTCGTCACCGTCATGAAAACTAGACCACTTTCCAAAACGAAAAGATTCCGCTTAGTATCAGTCGATAAGAAAGCACTTGAATCCGTCAAGGAAGCGGAAAAAGAAATTAAAGAAGAATTAGCGGAGGAGGAAAATTTAGATGGTACAAAATGAAACTAATCTCGTCGTCGCTGATAATAGCGGGGCCAGAAGCGTAAGAATCTTCCGTCTCTACGGTGGCTCCTTCCGCAAGTCATCCTCGATCGGTGATATCGTCCAATGTGCGGTAAAAGATGCGATTCCTAACGGTAAGGTGAAAAAATCTGATATCGTCAAGGGTGTCATCGTCCGCGTCAAGAAGCCTTATGTGCGTAAGGATGGCACGACCATCAGATTCGACGATAACGCGATCGTCTTAATCGATGATAATAAGATGCCGATCGGCACGCGTGTCTTCGGACCAGTGGCCCGTGAATTACGTGAATATGGTGAAGAAGGATTCATGAAAATTGTTTCCCTCGCCACTGAAGTTCTTTAAAGGAGGGTTATTATGCGTATTAAGAAAGGTGATAAAGTCATCGTCATCGCTGGTGATGACAAAGGTAAAACTGGCATCGTTCAAGCAGTTTATCCAAAACTTAATCGTCTCGTCGTCGAAGGCGTCAATATTCATAAGAAGCATAAGAAACCTTCGCAAGCTACACCGGAAGGTTCGATTCAAGAAATCTATGCTCCTATCGACATTTCTAACGTCGCTTTAATCGATCCTAAATCGAAGAAAGCTACGCGTATCCGCACAGATTACGATAAGAAAAATAAAGTCAAAGTGCGTCTCGCCGCCAAAAGTGGCGAAAGGATATAAGGAGGTAAACTTATATGCCAGAAGAAAAGAAAGTAACTACGAAGAAAACTTCGACCACTAAGAAAGCAACTTCGACGAAGAAAACTAGCACTCCAAAGGAAGAAAAAGTTTCTCCAGTCGAGGAAGTGAAAGTTGAAAAAGTGGCTCCTAAAGCGAAGAAGAGTAGCGGCGAACACAAAGTAGCGAAAGAAAGATCAAGATTACAAGATCGTTACGAAAAAGAAGCTGTTCCAGCTTTGATCGAAAAATTTAAATATACTTCGATCATGCAAGTACCAAAGCTTGTCAAAATCGTCGTCAACATCGGTGTCGGTGATGCGACCGTGAATGCGAAGCATATGGATGAAGCAGTGAGTGAACTCACTGACATCAGCGGTCAAAAACCGATCATCACCAAAGCGAGAAAATCGATCGCTACCTTCAAATTAAGAGAAGGTCAATCCATCGGAACGAAAGTGACCTTAAGAGGGGTAAGAATGTATTACTTCCTCGATAAGTTAATCACCATCGCTCTTCCTCGTGTGCGTGACTTCCGTGGCGTCTCTAAGACGGCATTCGATGGTCGCGGGAATTACACGTTAGGTATCAAAGAACAATCGATTTTCCCGGAAATTGAATACGTGAAAATCGCTCGTGTGCGTGGCATGGATATCGTCATCGTCACCAGCGCGAAGAGCGATGAAGAAGGGCGCGAGTTACTCCGTTTACTCGGCGTGCCTTTCCAAAGATAAGGAGGAGATACGAATTATGGCAAAAACTAGTTTGAAAGTTAGACATGCTCGTCCACAAAAATTCAAAGTTCGTGAATATACGCGCTGCGAACGTTGTGGTCGTCCCCATGCCGTCTATTCAAAATTTAAACTCTGTCGTATCTGCTTACGTGAATTAGCCTACAAAGGCGAAATTCCAGGCTTGAAGAAATCTAGTTGGTAAGGAGGAAAGTCAGCATGTTAACAGATCCAATCGCGGATATGCTTACACGCATCCGCAACGCTAATGCATTAAAACACGAAGCACTTTCGATGCCTTCTAGCAAGATGAAAGTCGAAATTGCCCGCATCCTTAAGGATGAAGGTTTCATCACTGATTACGTCGTCACAGGAGATGTGAAAAAGACCTTACATATCACCCTTAAATATACGGAAAATGGCGTGCGTTTAATCTCCGGTTTAAAACGTATTTCTAAACCAGGTTTACGCGTGAACGTCGGAGTAGAAAAGCTTCCACGTGTCTTAAGTGGTTTAGGTATCGCTATCATCTCGACTTCTAAAGGTGTCGTGACCGATAAAGAAGCCCGTCAACTTGGCGTCGGTGGCGAAGTATTATGTTACGTCTGGTAAGGGAAGGAGAAGTAAATTATGTCAAGAATTGGTAATAAACTCATCCACGTCCCCGCTGGCGTAAGCATAGCGATCGAAGGCAATAAGATCGTCGTCAAAGGACCAAAAGGTACCTTAGATGTTCCAGTCTTAGCTCACATCGACACGCATATCGATGGCGAAAATGTTAGTTTTACTCGTCACGATGAAACTAGCGCCGCTAAGACGAATCATGGCACCCAAAGAGCGCTCGTGGCTAATGCTGTCATTGGCGTCTCCGAAGGCTTTAAAAAACAACTTGAAATCGTCGGTATCGGTTACCGTGCGATGATGAGGGGCGATAACTTAGTCCTCAACGTCGGTTATTCCCATGAAGTAGTCATCATCCCTGAACCCGGCGTCAAGATTTCTTGCCCATCGCAAACCGAAGTGCACGTCGAAGGTATCGATAAACGTGCGGTCGGTGAGACGGCAGCGAGAATTAAACTCACTAGACCACCTGAACCATACAATGGTAAAGGTATCAAATTCAAAGGCGAACATATCATCCGTAAGGAAGGTAAGCGCGCCGGTAAGAAGTAAGGAGGCTAGGAAGAAATGATTAATATGACTTCACGTAATGAGATGCGTAAACGTAGACACGCCCGTGTCCGTAATAAAGTAAGCGGGACGAGCGATATGCCACGTCTATGCGTCTTTAGATCCAATAAACATATCGAAGCACAAGTGATCGATGATACGAAAGGTCTAACGCTCGCGAGTGCCTCTTCTACTTCCTTAAAATTAGAAAATGGCTCAAATGTCGCCGCAGCGACGACGGTCGGTGAAGCCTTAGCGAAAGCTTGCTTAGCCAAAGGTATTACCAAAGTCGTCTTCGACCGTGGTGGCTATCTCTACCATGGGCGCGTCCAAGCTCTCGCAGAAGCGTGCCGCAAAGCTGGACTTGTCTTCTAGGAGGAAATAGCGATGGAAGAAAAAGTTATGAATAACACTCAAGAAGTGGAAACTAAAGTGAACGAAGAACATGGACCAGAAGTCGTCCATAAAGCCGCGCGTCCTTCCCAAGGTGAAAGACGTCCACGCGTGGAAAGATCTAACGTCCGTGGCGAACGCCATGGGGGTCCACGCCGCCGCGGTGAAAATGACCGTCAAAAAGAATTTGAAGAAAGAGTCGTTTCTATCAAACGTGTCGCAAAAGTCGTCAAAGGTGGTAAACGTATGCGTTTCACCGCCCTCGTCGTCATCGGTGATGGTAAAGGTCATTATGGCTTCGCGAATGGTAAAGCCGGTGAAGTGCCTGATGCTATTAAGAAAGCATTAGAACACGCTCGTCACAATTTGCACCGCATTCCTATCAATAAGAAAGGAACGATTCCTCACGAAGTGATGGCAAGTTATGGTGCTTGTAGCGTCTTCATCAAACCAGCCCAAGAAGGTAAAGGTATCATCGCTGGTGGCCCAGTGCGTGCTATCTTAGAACTTGCGGGTGTAAGAAACGTCGTTTCGAAAGTCTACGGTTCAAGAGCACCAATCAATATTATTCGTGCCTTATCTAAAGGCTTAGATTCTCTTAAGACGCGTGGCGAAGTGAAAGCCTTACGTCAAGTAAAGGAGGAAAATAAATAATGGAACTCCATAATTTGAGCGCTACCAAGGGTAGCATGACGAAGTCTTACCGTAAGGGTCGTGGGATCGGCTCCGGTAACGGAAAGACGGCTGGTAAGGGCCACAAAGGGCAAAATGCCCGTAGTGGTGGCCATACGAGACTTGGTTTCGAAGGTGGTCAATTACCCTTATATCGTCGTATTCCAAAAAGAGGCTTTGCCCACATTCAAAAAGTGCGTTATGCGGAAGTGGATGTGACCGCTTTAAACGTCTTCAAAGACGGCGAAGAAGTCACTCCGACAAAATTATTTGAAAAAGGTCTTATCAAAAAGGACCTCGATGGTGTTAAAATACTAGGTAATGGTGAACTTAAAGTTGCTTTGACCGTCAAAGCTCACAAATTCACCAAAGCAGCGCAAGCAAGCATCGAAAAAGCGAAAGGTCAAGCATTGGTAATTTAAGATGAAAACGCTCATTTCCGTCTTCAAGAACAAAGAAATCATGTCGCGTATCTTTTTTACGCTCATGATATTATTCATTTTCCGCCTTGGAGCGGCAATTACCATCCCTGGCGTCTCATTATCGGACGATTTGGCGAACGAGATGAATACGACCTCCGCCTTATCGCTCATCAACTTACTAGGTGGGGGTGCTCTAACGAACGTTTCCATATTTGCTCTCGGCGTCTCACCTTACATCACATCTAGCATCATCATCCAACTTCTTTCGAGCGATGTTTTACCAGCTTTAAGTGAACTTAAAAGACAAGGTGAACAAGGACGAAGGAAAATGGAGATGGCGACGAGATATTTAACTTTACTTCTCGGCGCGGTCCAAGCTTATGGCATCATCATGATGATGTCTAACCAAGGTTTAATTACGATCGAAGATACGTCCTTCTGGAACTACGTCTACATCGTCGCTATCATGTTAGCGGGTGGCATGATCGTCATGTATCTTGGTGATCAAATTACTTCTAAAGGTATCGGTAATGGTATTTCTGTCATCATCTTTGCCGGTATCGTGGTGAGCTTCCCACAACAAATCCAATTAGCGTTCCAACAATGGATCGGTTCTTGGTTCGGTAATACGGAAGCGAGCAATTACATTTTACAAGGTGTATTCCAATTCAGCGTCTACATCTTAGCGTTCTTACTCATCATCGCTTTCGTCGTCTTCATCGAATTAGCGAAACGTAAAATTCCTGTCCAAAATGCTGGCAAGGGGGGCGGTCATAATCCACGTATGTCCCAAGCTAGTTTCTTACCAATTAAAGTTAATGCATCTGGTGTCATTCCTGTCATCTTCGCAAGTGCGATTTTGATGGTTCCTTCTATCATCGCTTCCTTCATGGGTGTGACGGAAGAAAATGCTTCTTGGCTCACCATCTTTAACATTTCAGCCTGGAATCCAATGCCAGGGGTAAACGGCACGACTTGGTACATGTGTTGGGGATTAATTCTTTACATCATCCTCATCCTCTTGTTCTCCTTCTTCTATGCGAACATGCAAATTAATCCCGCTCAACTCGCGGAAAATTTCCAGAAGAATGGATCTTACATTCCAGGTATTAGACCAGGGAATGAAACGGAAAGATACGTCAAGAAAGTCGTCAACCGCGTCACTTGTATCGGTGCGATTGCTTTGGCTTTCATCGCGGCCTTGCCTAACGTCTTAACCTTGACTGGTGTGTTCGGTGAAAATTCATCTCTCGCTATCGGGGGAACTGGCTTAATTATCGTCGTTGGTGTCGCCCTCGAAGTCTCTAATCAAATTAGCGGTCTACTCGCCGGTAAGAGTTATGAAGAAGTTGTCGCCAGTGCAGGTAGAAGGGGATTTTAATCGATGAAAACGAACATTATTTTAATGGGCCCACCTGGAGCAGGAAAGGGTACCCAAGCTAAATTAATTATCCAAACATTCAATTTGCCTCATATCTCGACCGGAGATATGTTCCGCGAAGCGATGAAAAATGAAACTCCTCTTGGCTTAAAAGCCAAATCATATATTGATCAAGGTCATCTTGTACCGGATGATGTGACGATTGGTATCGTCGAAGAAAGACTCGCACAAGATGATTGCAAAGGAGGATTCCTACTCGATGGCTTCCCCCGCACGATTCCCCAAGCGGAAGCGTTAGATAAGATGATGGAAAAGATGCATCGTAAGATAGATCTTGTCATCGACGTCGAAACGCCGAAAGAAGAACTCATCCGTAGGATTTCTGGCCGCCGCGTCTGCAAGTCTTGTGGCGCGCCATATCATGTCGATACGATGAAACCGAAAGTAGATGGCGTTTGTGACATCTGCGGCGGAACTTTAATTCAACGTAAAGACGATAATGTGGAAGCCTTAGAAGTAAGGTTAAACCATTACGAGCACGAAACTAAGCCCCTTCTTGATTACTATAAAGAAGCCGGAAACTTAGTGACCTTAGATGGCTCGAAAGGAAAAGATTTGCTCTTCGTTGAGGTTAGCGAACTCATCCGAGGTGAAAGATAAGAATGATCATCATCAAATCTCCCCGCGAAGTGGAACTTATCCACGAAGCAGGTTTGATCATCGCTAAAGTATTCAAAGGTTTAGAGACGTTCATTAAGCCAGGTATCTCGACTTATGATATCTCTAAATTTTGCGAAGAGATCATTCGTTCAAACGATGCTTACCCCACTTGCTTAAATTACGAAGGCTTTCCTGGCGCCGTATGCGTAAGCGTGAACGACACCTTAATTCATGGAATTCCTTCTAGAAAAGAAATTTTAAAAGCGGGTGACGTCGTAAGCGTCGATTTAGGGGTGACGAAGAAAGGCTACATCGCTGACGCGGCTAGAACTTATCTAGTCGGGGAAGTAAAAGAAGAAATTAAGCGCTTAGTGGAAGTAACTAAGCAAGCATTCTTCGAAGGTTTAGCCCAAGTTAAACCCGGTAATCACGTCGGTGATATCTCTCACGCTATCGAAAGTTACTATAAGAAATTTGGTTATTCTTCGCCTAAAGATTTTACGGGCCACGGGGTAGGCCTTTCCTTCCATGAAGACCCTTACATTCCTAATCAAGGAGTAGCGGGTACGGGAGTGAAACTACGCGAAGGGATGACCTTAGCTATCGAACCGATGATTTGTTTAGGCTCAAGCGAATACAAAGTCTTAGGCGATGGCTGGACGATCAAGATGAGAGATAAATTAGCCACAGCGCACTACGAAAATACGGTCGTAGTGACCGCGGATGGCGCAAAGATTCTTACTATGGAGGACGAACATGGCCAAGAATGACGTCATCGAAACACAGGCGGTCGTTTTGGAGAACTTACCGAACGCAGTGTTCAAAGTTCGCCTTGATAACGGCATCGTAATCATGGCCCACGTTTCTGGTAAAATCCGAATGAACTTCATTCGCATCCTACCAGGTGACAGAGTTGCGATAGAAATCTCGCCTTACGATTTAACACGGGGCCGCATCACATTTAGGTACAAATAGTACCATACGGAGGATTTTAAAATTATGAAAGTTAGACCATCCGTTAAACCCATCTGCGATAAATGCAAGGTCATTCGCCGCCACGGCAAAGTCATGGTGATATGCGAAAATCCAAAGCATAAGCAGAGACAAGGTTAGGAGGAAAAAGAATATGGCACGTATCGTTGGTGTTGATATTCCAGATGAAAAAAGAGTCGTCGTTTCCCTTACTTATATTTACGGTATCGGAGATACGACTGCGAAAAAGATTTTAAAAGACGCGAACGTCAGCGAAGATAAACGCGTCAAAGATTTAACTGACGATGAATTCGTCCGCATCCGTCAAGAAATCGCCAAATATAAAGTGGAAGGTGATTTGCGTCGTGACGTGGCGCTTAACATCAAAACTTTACAAGAAATTGGCTGTTACCGCGGTATGAGACATCGTCGTGGCTTACCAGTGCGTGGTCAAAGGACACGTACGAACGCTCGTACACGTAAAGGTAAGAAGAAAACGATCGCTAATAAGAAGAAAGCGACCGCATAGTGAGGTGTTAATTTTATGGCTACAAAAGTAACTCGTAAGAAAAAAATTAAACGCACATTTACTAAGGGTGTCGCTCATATTCATGCGACCTTCAATAACACTATCGTCGCTATTAGCGATGAACAAGGTAATATCTTAACTTGGTCTAGCGCTGGTGTGCTCGGCTTCAAAGGGGCAAGAAAATCTACTCCTTACGCGGCTCAACTCGCTAGCGAAGCAGCTGCTAAAAAAGCTTACGACCAAGGTATTAGAACGGTCGACGTCGACGTCAAGGGTCCAGGCCCAGGCCGTGAAAGTGCTGTGCGCTCCTTAGCGAATGCTGGTCTTGAAATTTTATCTATTCAAGATTCGACGCCCATTCCACACAATGGTTGCCGTCCGCCTAAGAAGCCAAAAGGCTAGAGATAAGAAAGGAGTAATGAGATGGAACACAAATTAGTTAATCCTTTTGAAAAGATGGCCTTCAAAGTGGCCAAGATCGATGAAAGTGATCATTATGGTCGCTTCGTCTTCGAACCTTTAGAAAGAGGCTTTGCGACGACGATCGGTAATGCTTTAAGAAGAGTCTTACTTTCCGCTTTACCAGGCGCGAGCATCTTCGCTATCGAAATCGAAGGGGCAAAGCATGAATTCTCTTCTTTACCCGGCATCGTCGAAGACGTCACCGAAATCATCCTCAATTTGAAAAAGCTCGTCATCGACATCGCTGATATCAACGATTCTAGCCAACGTAAACTTACCTTAGAAGTTTCTTCTAAAAATGGTGGAACCGTGACAGCAGGTGATATCAAATGTCCTGCTGATGTGACGATCATCAATCCAGAGCTTGAAATTTGTCATCTCGCAGCGGAAGGTAGCATCAACATGACGATGTATGCTAGAAACTACCGCGGCTACGTCACAAGCGATAATAACATCGCTGGTCCAAATGATCCAAAACATATTGGTTTAATCGCCACTGATTCGAATTATTCACCGATTGAAAAAGTCAATTGGACGAGTGAACAAACGCGTGTCGGTAACTCTTCTAAATTTGAAAAATTAGTGTTAGAAGTGTGGACTAATGGCTCGATTGAACCAGAAAACGCTGTCGCATTAGCGGCACAAATCTTAATTACTCACTTAGAACATTTCGCTCGTCTTAGCGATATCGCCCAAGATATGAACATGTACAAAGAAGAAACACCAGTGGAAGAAAATAAATTTGAAGACACTCCTGTCGAAGATTTAGATCTTTCCGTCCGTTCCTTCAACTGTTTAAAACGTGCGGGTATCACGACCGTCGGTGAACTCATTCAAAAGACGGAAGATGAGATGATGAAAGTGCGTAACTTAGGCAAAAAATCACTCAAAGAAGTGAAAGATAAACTTGAAGAAAGAGGTCTTAGTTTCTTAGAACATGGACCGAACATTGATTAAGGAGGTTAACACATATGCCAGCACAAGGACGTAAAAACGTACATGGAAAAACTGGTGTGCGCTTCAAAGCGGCTTACACCTCTAGCAAACGTAAAATGATGCTTCGTAATACGGTCACGCACCTCGTCTTATTCGACCAAGTGCAAGTGACGAAAGCCGTCGCAAAAGACTTAGTGCCTCTTGCGGATAAGCTCATCACTTTAGCCAAGGCTAACACCTTAGCGAGCCGTAGGAGAGCGCTTAGCATCCTCACCGATCAAAAAGTGGGTGAGACGAAAGCTATCAACAAATTATTCGACGTGTTAGGTCCACGTTTCAAAGACCGTAATGGCGGCTATACGCGTGCATTAGATTTAGCACCCCGCCGCGGCGATAATGCACCTATGAGCGTCGTGACTTTCATCGAATAAAGAAAGGAATAAAAAGAGATGAGAAATTTAGTGAATATGCTCGATAACCAGACTCGAGTGGTCAAAATCATCTTAGCGATCATCCCGATTGTGAACATTATTTGGATTGTCTACCGTATCGCTCGTTCAGTCTTGAAAGAAAACATGTTACATACTGTTCTTGCAGTATTGCTCTTCTTCGTTTTCTATATCGTCTGGATCATCGATATCGTTTCGATGCTCATCTACAACAAAGTTCTTTGGATCGACTAATTATCATTCATTAAATCTTTACGTATTATAAAAGGGCTATAAGCCCTTTTTCTTTTTTTACTTTAAAACTTAGTTACGTAAAATTGCATAAGTAAGTTTTAATTCTTAAATAGATTTTTCTTTACTTTGTTCTTTTCTAAGAAGATTTTTTAATCTTACATTCACGTCAAAATAAGATTCATCTAGCCCTAAGGCTTCTAGTAGATGGGCTATGACCCATTCTTCACCTTGACTATGATAACCTTTGTAAGAATCGAGCAGTAGTGGGATCGGGAATGTCTTATAAACGAATATGGAACTTACTTGTGGAACTTACTTGTCTCGTATGAGAAATATATCTTGTGATATAACCGATCCAATAAAGTTCATCTTTATCTAATTTTATAATCATTAACAATAAATAGTGTAGTTGATAATAATTTACTTTATAGTTACTTAAAATTGCTTGATTTTTGAATTGTTTAAAACCTATAATTTTCCTTAGAAAGATTTGGAGGTAAAAAAAGTTTATGAAGAAAATCTCTCTATTAGCCTTATTACCCGCTTTCGCACTCGTATCTTGTGGCGAAACTGGTATTAAAGCGACCGAAGCAATGGAAATCGCTAATGGCATCCATGCCCATTTAGCGACCGCTGAAGAAACATCTTATCATGGTGTTACAGAAATGAACACGCCTGGCGCATCAGCAATGAAAGCAGAAGTCGATGTTGATTTACCAAATTATTATCTTTATCAAAAATCAACTTCAGATGGTGAGACAGCCGAAAGCTGGGTTTATGTCGATGACACGGATTTCTATGTGGTTTCCAATTTGGCTGGTACGAAGCAATATATGGTTGCTGAAGGCGCGACCGTAGAAGAAGCTCAAGCAAATTTTGATACTTATATTGATTATATCGAATCAAATGGTGGAAGCATAAGTTTAGTTGCTTTAACTCAAACTGGTCTTGAATCAGCGGTCACAATTTTACCAACTTGTATATTACTTGAATCTGGCGAAGAACAAGTCCCAGAAGGAATAAGTTTCTCTTATCATCTTAGTTCGAGTGGTGAAGATAATTTATCTGTTTCTTTTAGCATGAGTCAAAGCGGAGAATCTGAAACTGTTGAAATTTCATTCGATAATTATTGGCTCAAACATATGAAAGTTAATGCCACTTCAAACGGTCAAACTATGAGTTCACTCACCGATATTCAAGTGAGAAGTATTTCTCGTAATATTCCAGATTTAAGTGAATATACTTTAGTTACTGGTGCATTATTTTAATTAATATCATCTAAAATTCCATTCTATCTAGCGTAGCGGGCAAGAAGCTCGCTACGTTTATTTTTATGAGTGTTTAGTTTATAATGTAAAAGTCATTTTAATGGATAAAAAAGTATGAAAAAAATATATCTACCAATCTTAATATCAATGCTTACATTATCATCTTGTTTACCTCTTCCTTCTAAAGAAGATACTTTATTAGCGTTAGATAATATCGAAGATTATCTTAACAATGTTTCTTCTAGTCCACTTTATACGAGAAATCTCATCATCAACGATGGGGAGAAAGAAAGTAAATATCTTATAAGTTATGATCCATCTAATTTTTATTTTCATATGAGGGAAGAAAACTCTAATGTCATCGAAAATGAACTTTGGATTTACATCGATGATACAAGCGTTTATTCTTTGACTAATTCGCTTGGAATAAAAGAAGGTACGGTCGAAAGTTTTACGGACGTCAGTAGCGCCCAAGTGAGCTTTAATAACTATATGGAATCAATCGATGCAGTTTATAAACAATCGTGGGTCGATATTTCTAAAGAAGTTTTAGTGGAGACAAAAACGATCGTTAACGATGTGATTTCTTTTGAAAATAATACTAATAGCGATTATGAAGCCTTAGAAGAATTATCTTATTCTACTTCCTTTGATGAACATGGAAATTTTTCTTTATTTTATAAAGAAGTGGGAAGTGGAGTTAGTAACGAAATCGAAATCGTCTTCGATGAATATTATTTAAGAGAATATAGTCTTATTAGGGAAGATGAACAAAATGATTATTATGAAGTGAGTGAAATTTTCACTTTAGGAGTGCCGCTTGAATATCCAGATGTCGGTGAATTCGAATTAAGTTATCCTGATTTAACAAGTTATGAAGAAGTAGATGAACTATGAAAAAATCTTTCTCATTAGCGTTGTTACCTTTATTTTTATTAAGTGCATGTGAATCTTCCACTGGTGAACCCGCTAGTGAGATGATGCGCGTCGTCGAAGATATTAAAGCACATTTAAATAATCCGCTTTACGTAAGCCCTTCTTTTACAACTCATCAAACTTCGAGCACGAACAATTATCAAATGATGGTCGATGAAGTCATCGATTTTAATAATTATTATTACTATAACTTAACGCAAGTTTCGAGTAGCGTTTCAGAAACGTGGTTCTACGTCGAAGAAAATGTTTTTATCGATGCAAGAATTAACTTGGATGAAAGTGCGACTTACTATCGTTATGAATTCGATAATGACGAAGAAGCGAAAGCCTATTTTAATGAATACGTCGCTTCATATGAAAATATGATGGGTCCGACGGACGTCAAAGAATTGACCTTAACGACGATCGATGACATCATCTTACCGATGTTAGAGCATCTTGTTTTATTGGAAGCAGGGGAAGAACAATTAAAGCCTGAATTTAGCTTGAGTTATTATCTTTCTAGCCAAAAAAGTGGAAGCATGTATTTTACTTACGATCTAAGTGATGGGAAAAGTAGAGATTATTATAACATTCTCATCGAAGATAATTTAGTTACTCTTGCTTCCGCGTTAAATCAAAATGCCGCAGGAAGAACTTCTAGCGACATCGAAATATATTTGACTGCAGTGCAACAAAAGCCTAATTTAGATGATTTTGTCTTATTAAATTAAATGTTTATAAATATCTTTCTAATTCGAAAGGTGTAACGATTAAAGAATATTTTTTCCATGCTTGTTCTTTAATATAAATTAGTTTGGAATAGATTGGTTCGCCGAGAACATTTTTAAAGAAAGTATCCTTTTTAAATTCTTTCATCGCATCGTAAAGATTAGAAGGAATACGTTTGATGCCAAGTTTAGTAATTTCATCTAAACTTAATTCGAATAAGTTTTCTGAGATGGGTGGAATGATATCTTCATCTTTGATATTTAAGATTCCATCTAGCCCAGCGGCAAGAAGGCAAGAAATCGCTAAGTAGGGGTTAGCCATGCAATCGACGTTACGGATTTCTGTACGCGTCGCTCCTCCTCTTTGGGCAGGAATTCTAATCATCGAAGAACGATTAGCTTGGCTCCAACTTGCGTAGACTGGTGCTTCAAAACCAGCGACAAGTCTCTTATAAGAGTTGATCGTTGGATTAGTGATGAAAGCAAGAGGTCTAGAGTGATTAATAATACCGCTTATCCATTTCTTACAAGTTTTAGATAAGCCATCTTTACTATTTGCATCATAGAAAACATTTTCCCCGTCATTGTTTACAAGGGACATATTCGCATGCATCCCTGAACCTGGATAACCCTCGATTGGTTTTGGCATGAAAGTAGCGAAATAGCCATGTTTTCCGGCGATAATTTTGACGACTTGTTTTAAAGTTTGAATGCGATCCGCGGTCATTAAAGCATCGTCGTATTTAAAATTGATTTCATTTTGACCAGGGCCTACTTCATGGTGGTTAGTTTGAACTTCGAAACCAAGATGTTCTAAAGCGAGAGCAATATCTCTTCTTACATATTCTGCCCCATCGATAGGGGAAAGATCAAAATAAGAAGCTTTATCAATCGAATGCTTTAAGATTGGCTTACCTTCTTCATCAGTTTTAAATAGATAAAATTCTGGTTCGAAACCGACGTTTAAAGAAGCGTAACCTAATTCTCTCATCTTACGTAACGTTTTCTTTAAGACGTAACGAGGATCGCCAGGGAAGGGTTTGCCGTTATTCATGTAGATATCACAGATGAGCCTTGCAACCTTACCATATTTTAAATCTTCAAAATCTAAGATGAGCCAAGTATTA
The DNA here is from genome assembly GCA_944363535.1 of uncultured Bacilli bacterium. Taxonomy (GTDB): domain Bacteria; phylum Bacillota_I; class Bacilli_A; order RFN20; family CAG-826; genus CALVUG01. The sequence goes on along the minus strand of CALVUG010000002.1, from coordinate 535 downwards.
CGATCTGGACATAAATACATATCCGCTTCATTGATACGGGCGAAGCCTTCGACTGATGAACCATCGAAAGAAATTTTATCATCTAAAGCATCTTTTAATTTTGCGACAGGAATTTCAACTGCTTTGTTCGTTCCTAAGATGTCAGAAAATTGTAATCTTACATATTGAACATTTTGTTTTTTAGCGATATTTAGAATATCTTGTTTAGTATATTTAGCCATATTTCTTACCTCACTGCTCAATTTTAACTATAAATTCTTAAATATCAAGATAAAATTAAGTCATTTTTTCTCCTTTATAGTAAAAATAAACATTATTTTGCACTTATTTTTAAAAAATATTAGTTAAAAATGAGATATAACGATAAAAATTAGGTGATTTTATATTGTTTAGCGTATTCATGTTCGTTTCCTTAATGAATAATTATTAACACGTTTTGGATTTATTGTAATGAAACGTTTGAGTTCCCCGTTTTTGCAAAAAAATGGAGTTAAGTTTTAAACCGTTTTTATGTGAATTTATTTGAACATTTTAT
>CALVUG010000001.1 GCA_944363535.1 uncultured Bacilli bacterium | reverse complement strand
CTCAAGTTTTAATTTTAATGTGTATTTCATGAAAAATACCCCTCCTCCTGTTGTCCAGGATTTGGGGTACAGTTCATAATAGCGGTCCCTACTAACTTACTAAATTATATGATAATTTATTTTATTGCTTTTTCGATCGTTTCTTTTAAAACTTCTAAACCAACTTTATCTTTTGAAGAGGTGAAGATGACATCATTTTTATCGATGTTATAAATATCCATGAGCATCTTCTTTGCTTTAGCTTTCTCTTGTTGATTAGCCTGGTCATATTTTGTAAACACTAAGCGATAGGAAATATGATTCGACACTAAGTAATCAATCATTAACTTATCATCATCATTAATTCTTCTTCTAATGTCTAATAACACGATCGCGAACCTTAGTTTATCGCTCCTCACAAAGTAATTATCCATCAAACTTGCGAACAATTTATAATGATTTTTATCGCGACTTGAAAAGCCATAACCCGGAGCATCCACTAGATAAAATTTATCATCGATTAAATAATAATTTAATAAAGTCGTATGACCAGGGTTTTTTGAAACAAACGCTAAAGATTTTTTATTGCATAAAGCGTTGATGATCGAAGATTTTCCGACGTTAGAGCGACCAAGAAAAAGGACTTCCCAAAGCCGAGGCGATGGAAAGTCCATATCGCTTGCGACGCTTTTTACGAATGTAGCGTTCGCAAAATTGATCATTGTTTGATAGCCACCTTCAAGGCATCATCGACATTTTTCATGTAGATGATATTTAAGTTATCAGTCACTTCCTTAGGAAGTTCTGCTACCGTCTTCTTATTTTCATTTGGAACGATGATCGTCTTGATGCCACTTCTTAAAGCCGCTAAAGATTTTTCTCTTAAGCCACCGATAGGAAGAGCGTTCCCGCGTAACGTGACTTCACCCGTCATAGCGACGTTATTATCGACCGCTTTACCAGTTAAGCACGAATAGATAGCGGTAGAAATAGCCACCCCAGCGCTCGGACCATCTTTTGGAATAGCCCCTTCGGGGAAATGGATGTGAATATCATTTTCCGCAAAGAGTTTACTATCGATACCGTAACGCTTTGCGTTAGCCTTGACGTAATCTAAGGCGATGGAAGCACTTTCTTTCATGACGTCACCAAGTTTACCTGTGAGAATTAAACCACCTTTTCCAGGGAAGTAATTGACTTCGATCGGTAAGATATCGCCCCCAAATTGAGTGTAGGCTAAACCGGTGACGACGCCCACTTGGGCTTCTTTTTCTTTTTCGGAAGAATCAAATGTTTCGACGCCAAGATATTTTTTGACAGATTCGACATCCACTTCGACGTGTTTTACATCTTTATTAGTGAGTAATTCGACGTCAATTTTACGAAGTAAAGCGGCGATTTGTCTTTCGAGTTCACGTACACCTGCTTCCCTCGTATATCTTTCGATGATGTAAAGGATAGCGTCTTCTTTAAACGTCACTTGTTCTTCTTTTAAACCATTGGCCGCAATTTGTTTTTTGACGAGATGGCTCTTAGCGATTTCACATTTTTCTAAAGTCGTATAAGATGGCACTTCGATAAGTTCGAGACGGTCACGAAGTGGTTCAGGTACATTTTCTAGATAGTTCGCAGTCGCGATGAATAAGACGTTAGAAAGGTCGTAAGGTTCTTCTAGATAGTTATCGTTAAAGGCAAAATTTTGTTCAGGATCAAGCACTTCAAGTAGAGCGCTAGAGGGATCACCTTTATAAGAACTGGATAGTTTATCGACTTCGTCTAATAAGAAGACAGGATTTATCGTCCCACATCTTTTCATGCCAGCGATAATTCTTCCAGGCATACTTCCAACGTAAGTTCTTCGATGGCCGCGAATTTCCGCTTCATCGCTAATGCCACCTAAACTAGCTTTGAAAAATTTTCTTCCTAAAGCTCTTGCAATACTTTTACCTAAGGAAGTTTTTCCGCAGCCTGGTGGGCCATAGAAACATAAGATAGGTGCCTTCAAATTACCGGTCATCTTTTTGACAGCAAGATATTCGATAATTCTTTCTTTGACTTTCTTAAGACCATAATGGTCTTCATCTAAGATTTTTCTTACATTATCTAGATCGTCATTATCTTCCGTCTTTTGATACCACGGCACATCCATTAACGTATCGATGTAAGATTTAATTAAAGAAGCTTCAAGCGTGCCTTGAGGCATGAGTTCATAACGTTTTAATTCCGCTTTAACTTTCGCTTTGACGTGTTCTGGATAAGGATTTTTTTCTAATTTAGCTTTGATGCCTTCTTCCGAATTTTCCCCATCGACATCTTCTCCTAATTCTTTTTTGATGGCTTTAAGTTTCTCCCTTAAGAAATATTCTTTCTGCGATTTTTCCGTCGATTGTTGAATCGATTGGGCAAGATTACGATCGATTTCAGAAATTTGTTTTTCTCTTTCGATGAAAGTAAGCAATAATTTAATTCTTTCTTCGACGTCCGCGGTCGCAAGAATTTGTTGACGTTCAGCGTTAGTGACGTTTTCTAAGTAATTAGCGATCATATCTGTCACTGTCGAAGCTTTTTGCGTACGAGAGAAATTGAAAGGGAAATTACGCGGAAATTTTGGTCCACCTTGTCCCGCTAATTTGATAATTTCATCCGCGAGATGTTTAAACGCCACTTGGGTGTTAGGACTATCTTCGTTGATAGCAAGCATCGTCTCTCCGCTACAAGCGTAGAAATTTGACGTCTCATTAGGAAGATAAATCTTTTCGATTTTGAAGCGACGTAATGGTTCAAGTCTTACCCTGACGTAACCTTTATCTTTAACTTGGGTGAGACTTACGATGCGACATAAAGTTCCGACATCATAGATGTCATCTTGAGTGGGCAAATCGACATCGAAACTTTTTTGGGAGACGCTCACGATGAGCGAATTTTCGATTTCTTTAGCTTTTAAGACAGCATTCATCGAAAAGTCTCTTCCCGCTTCGACGGTCTGGACGTTTCCGTCCGGTAAGATGACAAGCCCTCGCGTCACGAGGAGCATGAGATCTAAATGCGTCGGATTTTGGTCACTTAAAATGTTGAGGTTTTGATCATTTGCCATATTTACACCTCCTTTTTCTTATTAGTAAATAAGATTAATCATTATGGGCGAATAAGAAATCTTCGATACGGCGCGTACGAATGTTTTGCGTGAAGCGATCCATATCTTTCGTTAATAATTCTTTGACTTTGTTAAATTCCATCTTGTAAGCATCCGCGATCTTAGCGATTTCGAAATCGATCTCTTCTGGCGTCACTTGTAATTCTTCTAGTTCCGCTACTTTTTCCATGATTAAGACGGTGCGAATATTTTTATCCGCTTCCACTCTTAAAGTCTTATCTAATTCTTCTTCGCTTTGACCGGTGATGGAAAGATATTGTTCAAGGTTCATGCCACTTTGGGCCGCTTGTCTAGCTAAGTTATCTTTCATAGCGTGAACTTCTTCATCTAAGACTTCGTCTTCGATGTTCATTTCACTATCCTTGATAATAGCGTCGATGAGCTTATCCCAATAAGCGCGACGGACATCTTGTTCTTTATGGCTACGAAGATGTTCTTCTTCATATTTTCTTAAGCCAGCGAGATCATCGACACCTTTAATATCTAATTCTTTCACTGATTCATCGTTAAGTTCAGGGATCTTTTTGGCTCTAACTTCGTGCACTTTCACTTTGAAAGTTGCTGCTTTACCTTTGAGCGAATCGACATATTGTTCAGGGAAGGTGACGTTAACTTCCACTTCATCGTTAGCCTTTTTACCGACGAGTTGTTCTTCAAAACCAGGGATGAAAGAATGTGAACCGAGTTCTAAACTATAATTTTCAGCTTTTCCTCCATCGAAAGGTTTACCGTCGATAAATCCTTCGAAATCGATGACGACAGTGTCACCCATCTCCGAAGCACCGTCTTTTAAGACGAGTTCAGCGTTTTGTTCTAATCTTGCCTTCATGGCATTTTCTACTTCTTCTGGCGTCACTTTCACTTCTTCTTTTCCTAAGTGATGGTCTTTATATTGACCAAGTTTAACTTTCGGGGCGGTGATGATATTAAATTTTAAAGTTAAATCGTCATCGCTAAGTTTGCTCACATCGACGCTTGGACGCGTAAAGGGACGAAGTTTTTCTTCATCTAAGACTTCTTTAAAGACGCTTGGAAGTAAAGAATTGATCGCTTCGTTAAATAGTTGACCTTGATCGATGTGTTTCTTTGCTACTTCCGCTGGGACTTTACCTTTTCTAAAGCCTTTGACACTTACGTCTTTCGCTAATTTTTCTAAAGCCTTTTCTTGGGCTTTCTTCCACGTTTCCTTATCGACTTCGACTTCGACTTCGAAACGTGATTCTTTAATTTCATTGACTGTTCTTTTTGACATATTTTATGCCTCCTTTGACGCTTACCACTATAAGGCAAACGAAAAAAGAAGCGAAGTAAAACTAGCATTTTGTTGAATTTTTAATATTTAAGAGAGAAGTTCTTCTTTTAATTTTTCAATTATTTTTAATTGTTCTTCGTCCATCTTTTCATTTTTCAAACTGAATAAAGAACGAGAAATATAATTAATATAATTATAAAGTTCATTTTCTTCCAATAAATCTTCGTCTAAGAAATAGAGATAAAAATATCTTTTAATTAATTCTTCATTGATGTTGCAAACACCTACGTCTTGCATTTCTTTTCGATTAATTTTCAACACCGTTTCTAGATAGGAATCAGGAAGATTAGGATTAAGTTTAGAAGTTAAATTGATCTCTAAAATTTTATCTTGATAGTTAATCTTTACAAAACCTTGGTTATTTTCATCTTCGAACATCGCTAAGAGGATGAGTTTTTTTAAAGATGAATCCCACTCATCAGCTAATAAAATTTCTTCTAATTTATTTCTATAGGCGGGAGTGAGACGATTTTTCGCTAAGGCGGATATAGCTTTATAACGTAATTTATCTTCGCTTGAATTTAATCCAATTTCGATAACTTCCATCGGATTTTTATCTTTATCATTCATCTTTTCATAAATTAACTTCTTTAAATTTATTAAAGTATCAAGCAAAGAAATAGAAATGTAGGGTAATTCTCTAATTTCTTCGATGACCTCTAATGCCTTTACGTAATTCTTATTAATTAAGAACGATTTGATATAAGCATTTAAAAAATATTCATCCCCTTTCACTAAGAAATCGTAAAGATGAAGATGAGTTAAATTTTGAAAGCCGATGAAGTTATGTAATTTATAAAAGGAAAGCGCTCGAAAATAAAGTTCGTCAGTGTCTTTAGAATCATTACTAAGTGCAATTACTTCTTCATATTTTTCTTGGTTAAATAAAGATTCAATTGTATTCATAACGAACTAATTATAACAATAATTTATGTTAAAAAATGAAGAAAAGAAGTAAATCTAATCAAATTTTTTTAAATAATCACGAATAAGAAAAGCACAAAAATAAGGGAAAGAATATATATCATTAGCAAAACCAATATTTGTATTTCCTAGCTTAATAGCGAATTTAACGTCAGGATATTTATCACTTTGAATTAAACTAAGCAGAGATTTAGCTTTATTTTGACTTGATTTAACTTCGATTGGAACTAAAACATTTTTCGTCCTTAGAAAAAAATCTTCTTCCAAGGTCGAATTATCTTTCTTGTAGTAATATAGTCCTAACCCCTGTTTGATGAAAGCTTCAGCCACGAAATTTTCATAGAGGGCACCTTTGTAGACACCTAGATTTTTATTGAAGCGCAAATCGTCTTGAGCTTCATCATCTAACGAAGCAACAAGTAGACCTGTGTCAGGATAATAAATTTTAAATTTATTCTCATCGACATTGCCCTTTAATGGCAATTCAGGATATAGAAGACAATGACATTTGCTTATCAAATTCGCATCGCTTAGCCATTCAATACATCCTAAATATTCTCTAGATCTAGCATTTTTTACTACCTTGTTAAATTGAAATTTTTTATTTTCTTTCGCTAGTTGGGAAGGTACGCTACGGTAGACACTAATGATCTTAGCTTGGTCTAGACCAAGCGCATATTTTCTTGCGTCTTCTTCATAATCAAGCAAAATTTGACGTTGAAGTTCTAAAGTACGCGAAAACGTTTTCGAACTTATGTAAGTTTTGATAACTTCAGGCATACCACCTAAGACGCAATAATCTAAAAATAATTGCTTATAGATTTCCATTTCATTCTCACTAAAAGGAATAAGATTTAGCATATGATTAAAAATATTCTTAATATTTTCTTCTTCATAACCACACGCCCACATAAATTCTTCAAAATCTAAAGAATACATCGTGTAATCAGTTTTATTTCCAACGCTGTTAGAATGTATTTTTTTATAATTGATGCCGAGCATTGAACCACTACAAATGACATCGAATCGACCATCTAAATTAAATGACTTTAACGTCGTAGCAATATCTGGATATTCCTGGATTTCATCAAAAATAATAATTGTATCTTTAATAGAAAAATTAAAGATTGGATTAATCAAAGAAATATTTTTAATAACGGAGTTAACATCGTAACCATCATTTAAAATATTCAGGTATTTCTTTTCAAGGGCGAAATTTAGATAGATGATATTCGAATAATTATTTTTAGCAAAATGCATGATAGACTCGGTTTTGCCTACTTGCCTTGCCCCCTTAATAATTAGAGGCTTATGGTCATCTAAATTTTTCCAGTCTATTAAGAATTGATCTATTTTTCTTCTAAGATACATAACTTTTTCCTTTCTAAGATATTCTATCATGAAATTCGATGAAATAAAGTGACTTTTCACATTTTATGAGCGAATATTTAAGGTTTTATCACATTTTATGAGCGAATATTTCTAAATTTCTCACATTTTATGAGGGAATAATTCTAAAAAATAGCAGTTTTTTTAAATTTTCTTTATTTTTTTACACTTTCATTTATAGTGTTTATTTTAAGACTATTTCTAAGATTATTTTTAGTTATAAGAATAAAAAAAGACTTGAATGAACCAAGCCTAATTTTCTTTTTTAAATGGCGCCCTCAAAGCGACTCGAACGCTTGACCTACGGCTTAGAAGGCCGTTGCTCTATCCAACTGAGCTATGAGGGCACAAGCAATATTATAAAGAAACTATGAAAAATTACAACATTTCATCGAGTTTATCTTTCACGCGTTTTGCGACTTCTTTAGGCACGAGTTGAGAGATCTCTTCTAAAGATGATTCTTTGATCTTTTCGACGCTTCCATAGACGCTAAGGAGTTTCATCTTTCTTTTCTCCCCTAATCCTTCGATATCATCTAATGGACTTTTAAATAATGATTTAGCTCTCCTTTGATGATGGAACCCGATCGCAAAGCGATGCACTTCATCTTGCATCCTTACTAATAAAAAGAATAATTTTTGTTCATTATCCAAAGGATAAATATTTTCATTCACGTCCACTAAACCTTTCGTATTATGGTGATTATCTTTATATAGACCAAAGACTGGAATATTTACTTCAAGTTCACGTAAGACTTCTTTCGCTGCTTTAATTTGATTGACGCCACCATCTACTAAGATTAGATCAGGATTAGGTTTATTTTCTTCTTTTAATCGACGGTAACGGCGATAAACTATTTCTTTCATAGAAAGAAGGTCATCTTGTCTTTTAAAATTTTCTAAGTTGTATTTTCGATACATCTTCTTCTGCGGTAAGCCGTTAATGAAACAGACCATCGCTCCGACGGGTTCATCCCCTTGTAGATGCGAATTATCGAATAATTCGATACGATTAGGTGTCGGAATATGTAATAATTCCCCTAATTTTTCCATAAGTAATAAATTATCATCTTCTAATCTTGCCGTTTGGAAATGTAAAATTAACCCCTCGACCGCATTTTTTTGTGCCATGAGCAATATATCCAAAAGTTTTCCGCTTTGAGGATGAATAATTTTAGTTTCTTCATAACTTGCTTCAAGTTTAGTTTTAAGCGCATCGTCGCCGATGATAATTTCGCTCGGTAATTCGTTATTTTGATAATATTGTTCGATTAAAGAAGAGACGTCATCATAAACATCAAAAATGAGAGCGGAAGTAAAAGTATTTTTTCCTAATAAAACACCTTTTTTATAATTTAAAATAGCGATGGTAACATAACCTTCTTTGGAAGAAAAAGCGATGACGTCACGGTCGATTCGATCATTCATTTCGACGCGTTGGGTGTCGTTAATGTGATCGATGGCTAAAATCATCTTTTTGATGCGGTTTGCCCCTTCGAAATCTAAGTTTGATGATAACTTATTCATCTTCGTCATTAAGGCTTGTTTTTCTTCCTTATTATCACCATTTAAAAAACGTTTAATTTTTGACACTAATTCACCATAAATTTCGCTATTAATGTCGTTGATGCAAGGTGCGAGGCATTCACCCATATGATAGTATAAACAAGGCTTTTTAGGAAGTTTTTGGCACTTTCTTAGTGGAAAGATAGTATTTAATATATCGATCATTTCATAGCAACTTGTAGAATTCGGAAATGGGCCAAAATAGACGCTATTTTTATCGTCTTTTTTCCTTGCAATTCTTAAACTTGGATCCTTACTTTTTTTAATCGCAATATAAGGATAATGCTTATCATCTTTAAGTAAAATATTAAACTTAGGATAATGCGTTTGAATGAGGTTTAATTCGAGGATTAAAGCTTCTTTTTCACTGCGCGTCACGATCGTTTCAAAGTCTTCAATTTCGCTGACCATCTTCATCACTTTCCCCACCTGTGGGCGAAGGAAATATTGGCTCACACGATTCTTTAAATTTTTGGCTTTACCAACGTAGATAATGTGATGAAATTTGTCGTACATCAAATAGACGCCAGGACTCGTCACTAAGTTATGAATTTTTATTTTAAGATTATCGTTCATAGCCTTTATATTTTAACACAATTAATATGTTAATTATCGAAATTAGTGTATTATATTTATTACGATATGTATTCACTTAAGCTTAACTCCGCCCAAATTAGTAAACTTGATGAACTTTATCATCCTTTTCAAGTGAAAGAAAATCTTCCTGATTACGTCATCACATCTTACCAAGATAAAAATTTTAAAATCGACGTTTACATCGAAAAGAAATCTCTTCATAGCGTCAACTTCTACGGAAAAGATGCTTATAAGATTGCGAAGATGTTCGATCCTAATTTAAAAGAAGAAAACGATGAAAAAGATGCTTTAAATAAATCTATTTATTCTTTAGAAACCCAAATTGGTTCCGACGAAGTCGGAGCGGGTGATTTCTTTGGTCCTCTCATCGTCTGTGCGGTTCACCTTAGTAAAGAAAGTATTCCTCATTACATGGACTTAGGCTTCGCTGATTCTAAAACTTTAGATGACCGTAAAATTCTTAAACTCGTTCCCCTCATCTTAAAAGATGTCCATTACTCCTTATTAGTGTTAGACAATAAAAAATATAACGACATGTATGAAAAAGGTTATAACTTAAATAAGTTAAAAGCCTTGCTCCATCATCAAGCTTTACTTAATCTAAGTAAAAAATATCATCAAAATCATCATATCTACGTCGATAAATTTTGTAGCGAAGAACTTTTCTACCGTTACGTGAAAGACGAAAAAGAAATATTAAGAAACATCATTTTTAAAGTACATGGTGAATCGCATTTCCCAAGCGTCGCTATCGCTTCGTGTATCGCAAGATACGCCTACTTAAGATACATGCAAAAGCTCGATGAAAAATACGCGATGCATTTCCCCTTTGGGGCTTCTTTTGAAGTCATCCAAGCCGGAAAAGATTTTCTTCATAAATTTAGTCTAGATGAATTAAAAGACGTCGCTAAGCTACATTTTAAGACGCTTAACGCTATCTTAGAGGATAAATAAGTATGTTGAAATGGAAATCTCTTTCTTTTCTTAGTGTCATCCCTCTTCTTTTTAGCTGCGAACCTCTTCCACAAGATCCACCTGATGAGGTTAATATCTTTATCGATTCCCCCGCTAAAACGTTAACTAAAGGGCTTAAATACCAATTAGATTATCATCTAGAAGGTGAATATAACATTCATAACTTAACTTTTTCAAGCTCCAATGAAGATGTCATTAACGTTACACCTACTGGGGAGATAGAAGCATTAAATGAAGGAAGTTCTACCATCACTTTATCTTACAAAGATAAAAGTAAAGATATCATCTTCGAAGTAGAAGAAAGAGAAGTTAATCAAACTTATCTAGATTTAGTCAGTGAAAGTAAGCTCACTAATGTTAGACTAGTCGAAGATGACGTAAGCGCACCATTACTTACTTCAATTGATGAAAGTTATCCAGAAGGTGAAGCCAAAAATCCTTTGAGTCATGAAGAGGTAGAAACGATCGAAATAATAAGTATTGAACAACCCGTCGAATACGGAGACGCTTTCTTAATCATGTTAGATGATATTTCCATCGTCATGGACCTCGGTAATTTTGCGAGTGAATGTTTTGATGATGGAACAAATTATGGTCAATATTTAAGTGAAATTTATCAAACTTACGTGCCAGATAGAGAATTAGATGTCTTAATCTTAACTCATCCTCATGCTGATCATTATGGTGGCTATCCCGCTTTGACGGCCAGTTTTGATAAAATTAATTACATCTTCGATTACGGTTATCAAGACGGAAGCGCTTACATCGATAACGTCCGTTTAAATTATTATTCCAAAGGAGCGAAATATCGTTCGATTTACGATGTGACGCACGGGGTCGATAATTTATCTTCAAGATTTTATCTTGCCCCGAACGCTTTTTTCGATTGGATCGATACTGGTTTATATAATCCAGTCCTCACTTCTTCTTCCCTTTATAGCGATGAAAATGTCACTTCGATCGTCGGGATATTAAATTTTAATAATTTTTCTTTACTCTTTAATGGTGACTTACAAGGTGAAGCAAGTTATGGCGATGAAGGAATCGATGGCGAAGCTTCTTTATTAGAAAATAATTTAAATAATCCGCTTTTCCATCAAGTGAGCATGTTAAAAGTCGCTCATCATGGTTCTTATCTTGCCACTACTTATCCTTTGCTTAATAAATTAAATCCTCAAATCGCTATCATCTCCGCTGGCCGTCCCGCTAGCGAAGAAAGTTACGCAGGAACCTATGGCATATGCGCAGGTCACCCGCACGATCAAACGATTGAAAGATTATATAACTATCAAGAAAGAAGAGAGACGGAAGTTTATTTAAATTATTTAAACGGCACGACTCACTTCATAAGCGATGGTTTAACTAGTTTATACATGCACGGTTCACCTTTAAAAAGTAATCTATACGGCGCTTGGCGAAGCGAAGTAAATTACTCCATTGGTGATACGAGCGAAATGTTTAACGAAATAAAAGATACTTCATATTATAGGACTTGTGTCCTCGGCCTTTAATTTAAGTAAAATTTCTTCAAATTCTTTCGGTAATGGAATATCAAATTCCATAAGTTTTTCATCTTTCGGTCTTTTAAAGACGATTTTATAAGCGACGAGTAATTGCCCATTTTGATAAAGGCTAGATTTTCCACCGTATAAATCATCGCCGACGATCGGATGATCGATGAAAGCAAGATGGGCCCTTAATTGGTGTGTTCTTCCCGTCTTCAAATCTAAATTTAACAAGGTGTAATGGGAAAATCTTTCTTTGACTTCGTAATAACTTATCGCCTTTTTCCCATCCGCTTTTACTTTCATCCTTAATCTATTTGAAGGGTCCCTACCTATCGGAGCGTCAATTTCACCTTTGTTATTAGGAAAAGTGCCTTTCACTAAGGCGAGGTAACTTCGATGCATCAAATGATTTTCTAATTGCTTTGCTAAATAAGCATGCGCCTTATCGTTTTTAGCGACGAGAAGTAAGCCCCACGTATCTTTATCGATACGATGGACGATACCGGGTCTAAATGCACCATTTAAAGAAGATAAATCTTTCGCATAATGAAGAAGCGCGTTCACTAAGGTATGGGAATAATTTCCCGCCCCAGGATGGACCACTAAGCCTTTTGGCTTATTGATCAATATTAAATCTTCGTCTTCGTAGACGATATCTAAAGGAATATCTTCAGGAGTAAGACTTGTAACGACTTCATCTAACAAAGTTAAATCGAGCGTTATTTCATCATCTATCCTTACTTTGTAGCCACTTTTAGAAGGCTTACCGAAGACGAGCACTTCTCCTTTTTCTATCGCTTCTTGCACTTCTTTTCTTTTCACGTCTAAAACTTTACTTAGATAGACGTCAAGACGTTCGCCTAAATATTCTTCACTAACCTTGAGATTCTTCTTTATTTTCTTCATCTTTAATCTCTAATTCTTTCGAAACTTTTTCTTCTTCTAATTGTTTCGCTAATTTGGCGATTTCATCTTGGGAAAGAATAGCTTTCTTATGACTTTTATCATTATTAGAAGTTTTAACTTCCTTCGGAGCCTTTTTCTTTTCTTCAACGTATTCTTTAATCCATTCGACGATAAGATAGATGACGATGATGATGATAGCGACGACGAGATAAGAATCCGCTAAGTTGAAGACGGGGAAAAAATAAGAACCAAATTGGAAGCCAATCCAATCGATGACGCCACTAGGATAAAATGTTCTATCGATCAAATTGCCAAGCGTCCCCGCTAAAAGCATAGCGAGCATCGCTTTCCAAAATTTATTTAGTTTCTTAAATTTCCAGATGTAAATAGCGATGATGATAATGGAAGCAAGCCAAGAGACGACCGTCAAAATAATTCTTCCTGTCTCTCCGCCAAATAAGCCCCACGCCATTCCAGTATTATAAGTTAAGGTGACGTAAAGGAAATTAGGGATCAAATATATTTGCGTTCCTTCACTTATATAAGCTTGACATAGTAATTTAGTCATTAAGTCCACTAATAAAAGTAAGACGAAAAGCCAAATAAAAGATAAAAAGAACCACATCCCGTACGTTTTAAATTTATTTTTCATCGCTTTCTTCCTCGATATTTTTAATCGCTTCATAGCAACTATCGCACACTTCATCTTCGCCTATTTTATGCATGTGCGAAGGCTCTTCATATTTCCAACATCTTAGACACTTATGGCCAGGATGTTTTTCTACTTTAAGATAAGATACTTCACCTTTTTCTAAACCATTTGAAGCTTCTAATAAGGTGACGCTAGAGACGAGGAAAAGTCTCGCTAATTCTTTTTTATCTAACTTATTTAACGCTTCATTTAACGTCTCATCTAAGACGTGCATCGTGACACTGGCTTCTTGTGAAGAGCCGATCACTCCTTCTTGACGTTTATTTTCTAAGACTTTTAAGACGTCATCGCGAAGCGCTAAAAAGGAAGTGTAAAGTTCATCTAATTTAAAACTAACTGAAGCAGTTTTAGGATAAGTTAGATACGTTGGATTATCGACTTTACTTCCTGGTAAATATTTATTCACCTCATACATCGTAAAGGGTAAGATAGGATTAAGTAGACGCATGGAAGTTTCTAATACTTCGTAGATGACTTTTTGTACCATGAGACGACGTTTAGAATTGAGTGGTTCGCAGTATAAGATATCTTTAGTAATATCTAGATAAAAAGAAGACATATCGAAGCTTAAGAAATTTAAAATCTTTGCCATCCCACTAGCGAAATCGAAACGTTTCATCGCTTCGATAAAATCGTTTTGAACATGGTGAAACTTGTTAATAACAAGTTTATCGATGAAGTATTCACTTTCTTCTTCTACTTTATTTGGATCAAAAGGTAAGCCATCTAAAGACTCATTTAAATTAGCGAGCAAGAATCTAAAAGTATTTCTTAATTTACGGTAAACTTCGCTACTTTGTTTGATGATATTATCGCTGATGCGCATGTCTTGATCATAACTTATAGTCGAAGTATAAAGTCTTAAGACATCCGCCCCGTAGACACTGGCAATTTGATTTGGATCGATGCCGTTACCTAAAGATTTTGACATCTTCCTTAAATTTTCATCCATCACCCAACCATGAGAAATAACTTGTTTATAAGGTGCTCCACCTTGCGTCGCTACGCTAATAATTAAAGAAGAATTGAACCAACCACGATATTGGTCGCTTCCTTCTAAATATAGATCAGCTGGGAATTTTTCCCCCTGTTCTTTTAAAGCATAAGCAAAAGATGAACCACTATCGAACCAGACGTCCATAATATCTTTTTCTTTGTAGAAACCACCATTTGGTGAATGCGAGTTCTTATAACCTTCCGGTAATAAATTTTTCGCCTCTTTATCAAACCAGATATCGGAGCCATATTCATCGAATAACTTGGCGATATGTTCGAAGACATCTTCATCGATGATAGGCGTATCGTCTTCATTATAGATGATAGGAATAGGTACGCCCCAAAGTCTTTGCCTAGAGATGCACCAATCGGAACGATCTTTAATCATGTTGCTCATGCGCAGTTCGCCCCAACTAGGTTTCCATTTGACGTCTTTTATCGCTTCTAGTAATTTAGCTTTCAAAGGTTCAATTTTAAAGAACCATTGTGGCGTCGCCCTAAAGATGAGCGGTTTTTTCGTCCTCCAATCGTGGGGATAAGCGTGTTTAAATTTATTCGAGGCTAAAAGTAGACCTTTTTCTTCTAACATCTTTAAGACGATAGGATTTGCGTCTTCATAAAACATCCCTTGTAATCTAGGACCGACCGAATCATCAAATTTGCCTAATGAGTCGACTGGACAATAGATGGGTAGATGATATTTTAAAGAGACGACGTAATCTTCTAAACCGTGTCCTGGAGCGGTATGCACTAAGCCGGTACCGGTTTCATTCGTGACGTGTTCACCGACGATAACAAGCGATTCTTTTTCTTCGTAAAGTGGATGGATACAGGTGATACCTTCTAAGTCGCTACCTTTAAATTCTTTTACTAATTTCATCTTATCAAGATGAAGTTCATCTTTTAATTTTTCTTCAAATTCTTTTAAGATGACAATACGACCAATGTTAGTTTCATATAAGCCATAGATGAAACGCGGATGAACTGAGATAGCTAAATTAGCGGGAATGGTCCAAGGTGTCGTCGTCCAAATGACTAATTTATCGTTCGGCTTTAAAATGCCTTTACCATCTTTAACATTGAAAGCCACGTAGATGCTATAAGATTCGACATCGTAATATTCAATTTCCGCTTCCGCTAAAGCGGATTCACTCGATGGTGACCAATAGACTGGTTTAAAGCCTTTGTAGATGTAGCCTTTTAAAGCCATCTTCGCGAACAAACGGATTTGCGTCGCTTCGTAATGTTTTAATAAAGTGAGGTAAGGATGATCAAAATCACCCACGACCCCTAATCTTTTAAATTGCGCTTTTTGAATTTCAACTTGGCTTAAGGCGTAATCGTGACAATGCTTACGAAATTCGCTCGCAGGCATGTGCTTTCGGTCGACACCAGACTTCGTCACTTTCACTTCGATTGGTAAACCATGCGTATCCCAGCCTGGTTTAAAAGGTGTGTAGAAACCAGACATATTTTTATATCTTACGATGATATCTTTTAAGATACGGTTCACCGTCGTTCCGCAGTGGATAGCCCCATTTGCGTAAGGCGGACCATCATGTAAGACGAAAGATAAATCTTTATTTTTATTTTCGTTCATCTTGCTAAAAAGATGATCTTCTTCCCATTCTTTTAGAAAGACTGGTTCTTTTTTGGCTAAGTTACCGCGCATCTCGAAGTCCGTGTGCGGCATCTTTAGAGTCTTCTTTAATTCCATAACTACTCTCCTTTAAAAAGAAAATGAAACGTCCCACCTAAGGACGCTTCATCTTGAGCGCGGTACCACCTTAGTTCTATAAAGAACAATTCTTTATAGCACTCGTTTAGTTAATAACGGAACTACCCGGATCGCTTACTCATATTTTTTCAGCTTTCAGCTAGGAAGTGATACCCCTTAAATAATCTACGTTAGGCTTCCACCATCCCTAACTCGCTAAGTAGGTGAATTTAAGAGGCGTGTCTTCTTTTTATCGCCTTCTAGATTATAAATAAAATTAAGAACGAGGTAAATCTTTAAAATAGCGTGGAAGAATATCTTCTTCCTCCTCGTCACTTCTTTCTTCGACTTTGCTATTATCATCGAGTCCAAGCGTGACGTTATTATCATTAATAGCGCTAGCGGTATTGACGTAAGGCTTCAAAGGTGCTTGGTATTTTGGTACGTCAGTGAAATCGATATCCTCGATGAAATCGCTAGCGATGACGCTCACAAGAATTTGATCTTCTAGTTCAGAATTGATGCTCACCCCGAATAAGACGTTGATGCCACTTCCGGCAGCTTCGACTAATCGATTGACGGTTTCTTGTGCTTCATAAAGAGAAACTTTCGCCCCACAAGTGACAGCGATGATCGCTCTTCTTGCTCCGCTAATAGAAGTTTCAAGCAAAGGTGAATTGATCGCACTTTGGGCGGCATCTTGTGCACGGTTTGGCCCTTCTCCAACGCCGAAGCCGATGAGGGCGACTCCGCTATCTTTTAATGTTCTTTTGACATCCGCAAAGTCTAAGTTGATGATAGCGGGCATCAAAATTAAATCGGTGACCGTTTTGACGGATTGCGCTAAAACGCGGTCAGATTCGGAGAATGCATCGCTAATGTAGGCGTTACCGTTCACCATGAGTAACTTATCGTTACTGACGACGATGATAGCGTCGACGACAGCTTTTAAATTGTTTAAACCTTCGACCGAATTAGCGATTCTTTCCTTTCCTTCGAAAGTGAAAGGTCTAGTGACGATAGCGATGACGAGCGCCCCTGCATCTTTAGCAATTTTTGCGATGACTGGTGCGGCTCCCGTTCCAGTTCCTCCACCCATACCCGCGGCGATGAAGACCATGTTCGCTCCTTCGACGATCTTTTTAATGTCATCTTCGCTTGCTTCCGCGGCTATCTTTCCGACGTTAGGATCGCCCCCAGCCCCTAAACCATTAGTGATTTCTTGGCCGAGAATTAAACGATTTTTAGCGCGCGAAGTTGATAAAGCTTGTTTATCCGTATTAGCGACGAAAAATTCGACGTTAGAAATATTATCATCAATCATACGATTGACCGCATTATTGCCCGCTCCACCGACGCCGATGACGATGATACGGGCGGCTGGTTCGAAATTATCTAAATTGTATGCATCCATCTATGAAATTCCTCCTAAAGTTCATCTTCCATTTCACTGTACGATTTATTTTCATTACCTTTACGATTTAAAGGTGAGACTCTAATTCTTTCATCTTCTAACGTCCCGCGATAAATTGAGGCCGCTTTGATAAGACCTAAACAATTGAAGTAAGATGGGTCTCTTGCCCCTAAGGAAGTAGGTACGATCGCTTTGATAGCGTTATCTTTGAAAACTTTTGAAAAATATAGTTCGATGCCGTTAAGTAAACTTGTGCCTCCACTAAGGAGTAAGGGAAGTAAATAGTAACGTTCATCATATTCTTTAAGTAAGACATTTAAGGCAAGCTTTATATCGTTAGTATAAGCGCTCAGCCAACTTTCGACCGCTTCTTTAAAATCTTTGAGATATAAAGCCTTATTCGGTTCATTTTCTAAGATAGAAATATCTGGAGAAACCGGACTAAGGTCATCGCCATAAAGTTCTTTTAAGTCGTTAGCGACCTTAAAATCGAGATGAAACTTATCAGCGAGGAAACGCGTCAAATCATCCCCGCCTTTGGCGATGTAAGTTGAAGCGAATAATCTAGATTTATTTCCCATGAGAGAAATAGTCGTAAGATTAGCCCCCATATCGAGAAGTAAATAATGGTCAGGAATATCTTTATAAGTTTTTAAAAGTTCCCCTAAGGCGTAAGGCGTCACCATCATACGCTTCACACGTAAGGAAGCATTTTCGCAAACTTTTAGGTAACCATCGATGATATTTTTCGGTAACGTATGCACTTTCGCATTGAGCGCGAGCGAATTAGAAACCTTACCTATCGGTGGGGTATAAAAAACTTGGTCGTGATCGAGGATGAAGACGTCAGGAATGATGTCCACTATTTTATCGACAGTCTTCACTTGTTCTTTCTTCACGAGCGATATGACATTAGTGATGTCGATACGTGAAATGCGCCCATCATCGCTTACGACGTTCGTCACTTTATCATTTTGATAGACTTCTAAGCCGATAGGCGGTAAACCTAAGACGACTTCGGAGATGTTAATTTTTAATTTTTTCGATTCGTCTTTGATGTTCGCTAAAGTCTTGAGGACGTCACTCACCTTTTCAAAATCTCTAATCTCCCCATCGATGATGGCCCCTTCTAAAGGCAGCATCGAAGAATAGACGACGCACACTTCGTCATCGATGACGTAACCGACGATGAGCTTCGCGGCTTTGGACGTAATTTCTAAGGCAGCAATAGGTCTATCCATAATTTTCTATTAAAATTATAGACTTTTACTAACGCTTAGACAACACAATTTTACAAAGTTGTGAAAATGTATATAAAAAACTACTAATTAATTACTAAACTACTAAAAAAGGCTGTGGGAGAGAATGCACAGCCTTCAAGTCAAATTCTTATTAGGTTAAGGTTTGGAATATAGTTAGATAGAGGGAAAAGTTATTATTTTATAGCTTAACAATAATAAGAATCTACATCCATGATGAGTTCATTAGCTTCTTTTTCTTCGGCTACTTCTTGTTCATTATCTGCCTTCGCGGCGTTCACTAAGGAGACCGAGACCGGAAGGACGACGGAAAGTGAAAAAGCCGAGACGAAAGCGAAAGCGACACCAATTTTACGCATACGGTAGTAAGTCGCTTTATGATTGAATTTCACTAATTTGTCTTTCATAATCTTTCTCCTTTCCTAGGTTAAGGTAAGTATTTAACCAATACGTTCGATGATACGAAGTTTTGCGCTACTCGCGCGGTGATTACTATCAACTTCTTCTTTCGATGGTTCGATGGCTTTCTTGTTCACTAGACGGAATTTTGGTTGTTCTAGTTTACTTGGATCTGTGGGAGGTGCATTCCTATCGCCTTCGATGACCGCTAATTTCTTGAAGTAAGTTTTGACGATGCGGTCTTCACCAGAATGGAAGGTGATGATAGCGAGTCGACCATTGACGTTAAGTCTATCCGTTATCTTCGCTAACACTTCTTTTAAAGCGCTAAATTCGTCGTTAACTTCAATTCTTAAAGCTTGGAAGACTTGTTTGGCGGGGTGACCGACTTTCCTTAGTTCGCGACTCGGTTTACTATCTTTGATGATATCCACTAAGGCAAACGTCGTTTCGACCGGTTTTATTTTACGTGCTTTGACGATGTTCTTAGCGATACTTTTCGCAAATTTTTCATCGCCATATTCTTTGAATATATGAGCGAGTTTTTCTTCGCTATAAGTATTGATGACATCGTAAGCTGTAAGATGTTCTTTTTGATCCATCCGCATGTCAAGTCTTGTATCGTAACGATAGGAGAATCCACGGTTAGGATCATCAAATTGAGGAGAAGAAACGCCTAAATCTAATAAAGCACCATCGATCTTACGAATATTTAATTCATCTAAGATGAGGTCCACGTCTTTGAAGTTTGCGTTTCTGATGATGTAAAGGCGTTTTTGCTTCGCTAAGATTTCTTTGGCGGCTCTTATCGCTTCTAAGTCACGATCGATGCCGACGAGAAGTCCTTTGTTTAGCTTTGCTAAAATCGCTTGAGCGTGCCCTGCCCGGCCTAAGGTCAAATCGACGTAGATGCCGTCAGGATTGATGTTAAGTCCCGTGATGACTTCGTCTAAAAGAACTGGGACGTGCTGGTAAGTGTTCTCTTCAGCGTACGTTATTTGTTGGGAGTCGTTCTGCGTTATCATCGTAAGATTCCTCACCATCTTTCACGTAGCTTAGCCATTTGTCACGCGACCATATTTCGATATGATCGTAAACCCCGATGATCGCCACATCTTTGCTGATGTGATAATCATTTATCACTTGTTGGGGGATTTGCACTCTCCCCTGACGATCGACGTCTAATTCGACGACGCTCGAGAGGGCGAGTCTAACAAAGTCACGAGAACTTTTTTGGTTATATGGTAAAGTAGCAATTTCTTCTAATTTAGCTTCGAAAGTTTCCTTACGATAAATTTCTAACGCTCCGTCATGGCCACGCATGATGTAGATACGAAGTCCAGCTTCTTCTCTCATCTTCGCAGGAATGACGACACGTCCTTTATCGTCTAATGAATGGAAATAGGAACCAAAGAACATACCACTTTCTACCACTTTCTACCAACGTAACTAAATTATAGTGCATGAAATAGGGATATGTAAATAGGAAATTGCGGATTTTTTACATTTTTTTCTAATTTGAATTTTAAAAAAATAGATGCATAGCATCTATCTTTATAAATTTAACCATTTTTATAAAATTTGTGGGAGATTTTTTTAAAAATTAATCGATTCTTTTCAAATCTCGGCTAAATACTTTCTTTGAAACATCTTCTAAATTATCATCTAAGCGATTAGCGACGATAATTTTGGCGTCTTCTTTAAATTTCTTTAGTTCGTTATAGACTAAAATATCATCATATTTTTCTTGGTTGAACGATGGTTCGTAGATGATGAGGTTCACCTTTCTTTCTTTTAAGGCTCTTATCAAAGAGAAGATGATCGAAGTTCTAAAATCGTTCGTATTCGCTTTCATCGCAAGACGATAGATGCCGACCACATCATCTTTACTTTCTAATTTATCCACTATCGCACTTGCGATATCTTCCACTCTTTTTTCGTTCGCTAACTTCGTGGCTTTGAAGATGTAACCATCATAATTTTCATCTAGCGTGAGCTCAGCGATATCTTTCGGTAAGCAAAAACCACCGTAACCAAAGGAAGGATTATTATAAAAATCGCCAATTCTATCATCCATTCCCATGCCAGCGATAATATTTTTGGTGGACATTTCCCCATCTTTTAAACAATAGGAATCGATTTCATTAAATAAAGCGACGCGCGTCGCTAAAAATGAATTAGAAAATAGTTTGATAGCTTCCGCTTCTTTAGAAGAACAAAAGACGATAGGTACATCGCTTTTTAAAAGACAAGATTGGATCAAAGTCGCATAATCTTTCATCAAAGTCGCCACTTCTTCATCTTTTTTATCGCCCCCGATGACGATGCGACTTGGATATAAGGTATCATAAATCGCATGTTGTTCTCTTAAAAATTCAGGGGAAAATAAAATAAATTTATGATCAAATTCATCTTGCATCTTTTTCGTCACTCCAATCGGTAAGGTCGATTTGATGACGATATGAGCGTTCTTATCGACTTCTAATATATCTTTGATGACGCTTCTTAAAGAAGAGATATCGAAATGTTCATCGAAACTTTTCGCGTGTATTGGTAAACAAATGATGTAGAAATCTTGATTTAGATAAGCTTCATCTTTATTCGCCGTCGCGATCAAAGAAAGACTTTCATCTTTAAAAGCACTAAGAATATAAGGTTCGTCGAAAGGTGGAATTCTTTCATTTATCATCTGCACCTTCTTTTCATCGATATCAAAGCATGTGACATCATACTTTAAACCTAAGACGATACCTAAAGGCAAGCCGACGTAACCTGCTCCGACGATACAAATTCGTTTATTTTTCATCTTCATCTTCCTCCCAAGAAAAATCATCTAAAGCACTTAAGCGTGGATCTAAACGCTCCTCTTTCTCCTTTTTGTAAGTCGCTTCATCTTTTAAACCCTCGATCTTAGTAATATCGACATCTGGACTTTTTGGTGCAAGACCAATTTCCGCATCGATTAAAGGTAATAAGAAACTTCCGTCGATATTTAGATGCGGGGAATCGATTTGTAAAGTTTCTAAATCATCGCTTTCGGCGTAAGTAAGATAAAAATGATCTTTAGTGACCACTTCTTTTTCAAATGGCTTTAATGAATAAGCGCAGATGAGAATAAATTTACCTTTACTTACGATATTTAAATCGTAAATTTCTTCACCTAAATTAGATAGACTAACATCGACATCGAAACTTAAGACATCTTTAATTTTAAAAGTCGGTAACAAAGATTTTAATTCATCTTTTAAAGATGTTTTAATTCTTAAAGGTTCCCCAACTTTCAAAGTTTTTAAATTGATTTGCATCTTAACTCCTCAGTTCGATACCTAATTCTTTATGTAAGGCATATTTAATATCGTTTTCCGCCCGATTGACTTCTTCATCAATGAGTGTTTTCTTTAAATCACCATAGGTGATAGTGATAGCTAAAGAATGGTAACCTTTTTCTAAATGCTCACCTTTATATAGATCAAAAGGTGTCACATCCATCACTAATTGGTGACCGCTATTCTTGATGACTTTACGAATGCTCGCATAACTTACATCATCTTTGACCACTAAAGCTAAATCACGTTTGACAGTCGGGAAACGATTGATTTCTTTAAACGCTAAAGGAGAAACTTTTACCTCTAATAAAACGGATAAATCTAATTCCATCAAAGCGACATTTTCTTTTCCAAAATCGTAATCTTTTTTTAGATTAGGATAAATTTCACCCATCACCCCGATAAGATTTTTGCCTAGATAAATTTCAGCGCTTCTTCCAGGATGGAATTCTTTCTTAGTAGAATCTAATCTTTTAATAGCGTAACGACTTTGATCAATATTTAAAACATTTAAAATAGCTTCTAAATAACCTTTTAAAGAATAGTAAGAATAATCTCTTACTTCTAAAGCGGAGTGAAGGTGTTCACGTCCCACTAAGACGATAGCGAGTCTCGAAGATTTTTCTTCGACTTTATCGAAGTAGACGTCACTAACTTCAAAAAGAGCAAAGTCACGATTTTGATGCGTGTAATTATAAGAGGCTACTTCTAATAAGGAAGGAAGTAAATTGGTTCTAAAATAGGCATGCTTATCAGTGAGAGGATGAAGTAATTTCACCGCTTCTTTACCTTCGCTTAAGTAATTAAACTTTAAAATATCTTTTTCATTCACTAAAGAATAGGTGATACATTCATTTAAACCATGGTTTAAAAGAAGGGAGCGAATGTAATCGATCTTATTTTCTTCTAAGGAAACACCACCTGGATGTTCTTCACTTCTTAAATTTTCTTCGTTGACTCTTGCAAAACCGACGAAACGGATGACTTCTTCGCTTAGATCGCACGGTTCTTTTAAATCGATGCGATAAAATGGAACGGTGACAAGCATCTTTTCTCCGCTCGTTTTCACTTCGAATTCAAGGCGATTAAAAATAGCTAAAACTTCTTCTAATCTTAAAGAAGTTGCAAGCCTTTGGTTGATGTAACTTAAACTCACTTCGATCGTCGTCTTCTTTTCTTCTACAGAAGAATAGGAAGCAATATTTGATACTTCTTTAGCATTAGCTAAATCTAGACAAAGTTTTGCACTTAAATCTAAAACTTCATGAGCTTGATGCATGTTCGTTCCTTTGACGAAGCGCATCGAAGATTCGCTCACGAGATTTAATCTTCTGGAAGTATGTCTAATTCTTGCGTGATAAAAAGAGGCTGATTCGATAGCGATGTTTTTCGAATTTTCATCCACCGCGCACGTTAAAGCGCCCATCACGCCACCAAGGCACATAATTTCATCGTCGCACGTGATACAAATATCACCATTTTCAATCTCATAATGATTTTCATCTAAAGCCACGAAATCTTTCTTTAAATCATCTTTTACGATGAGGGAATGTCTCGCTAATTTATCAAGATCGTACATATGTAATGGTTGACCCGTTAAAATCATGACGAAGTTACCGATATCGACGATGTTATTGATGCTACGGTAACCAAAAGCGACGAGCAAGAAACGTAACCAAGCTGGTGAAGGCTTCACTTCGACATCTTTTATAACTCGGATAGCGAATTGCGGACAAGCGGAAGTCAAACTTCCCACTTCAAAATCATTTTTGATATTTTCTTCAATATCGAACTTAAATTCTTTCATTTCACGTTCGAAGATGGCCGCTAATTCTTTAGCGAAGTTAATCATCGATAAGCAATAAGAACGAGATGGGAGAAGTTCGACATCATAAATGATGTCATCAAGATGTAAATATTTTAAAACTTCAGTTTCACCAATTGGTGCATCATCCGATAATTCGATGATGCCTTTACTTTCTTCTTCGCTTAAATATTTATGATGAATACCAAGTTCTTGATAAGAACAACACATTCCTAAAGAAGTATGGCCGAAGATTTTAGCTTCGTTAATCTTACCACCTTTTAAGTTGCAACCAGGTCTAGCCACGACGACTTTTAGACCGATCCTAACGTTGGGGGCGCCACAGATGACATCCACGACACCAATCTCTTGACCTTCGTTAACTTTTAAAAGGTGAAGATGGTCGCTTCCTTCGACGTTTTGCACTTCTTCAATTTGGGCGATGATGAGTTTATCACCTTCCGCTAGAGGAGCAAAACCAGTCACTTCGATACCGTGTTCACATAGTTTATCTTTAATTTCTTGTGGACTAATACCTTCTAAATTGACGAGCTCACGTAATAATTTATCACTTACTTGCATATTTATTCACCTCTACTTACGGAATTCTTCTTTAAATTGTTTTAAGAAACGGACATCATTTTGATAAAATCTTCTAATATCATCGATGCCATAACGTAACATGGCAAGTCTTTCCACCCCAACGCCAAAGGCGAAGCCACTAAAACGCGTGTCATCGTAACCGCACATCCTTAAGACATTTGGGTGCACCATCCCTGCCCCTAATACTTCGATGTAACCCGTACCTTTACACATATTACATCCTTTTCCGTGACAATTCGCACAACTGACATTCACTTCGAAAGATGGTTCGGTAAATGGAAAATAAGAAGGAACGAATTTGATCGTTCTTTTCATCCCAAAGATATGATGCATAAATTTTTCTAAAGTCGATTTAAGATGAGCGAGGTTAATCCCTTCATCCACGACTAAACATTCAATTTGCATGAATTGGTGAGAGTGAGTTAAATCATCGTCATCTCTTCGATAAGTTTTTCCAGGTGCAATCATCTTAATCGGTGTATTAGGATTTTTTAACATCGTACGCGCTTGGACAGGTGAAGTATGCGTACGAAGTAAAGTTCTTTCATCGATGTAAAATGAATCTTGCATATCTCTTGCCGGGTGATCTTTAGGCGTATTTAAAAGTTCGAAATTGTAGTGATCATTTTCCACTTCTGGACCAGCGTAGACATCGTAACCTAAAGAGGTGAAAAATTTGATGATTTCATCTCTTATGACGAAAAGTGGATTTTTACTTCCCGCACTATAGTCATTTCCAGGTAAAGAAATGTCAATTTCTTCTTCCTTTAATTTTTCTAATTCTAATTTTTCTTTTAAGACGATTTCTTTTTTGTTATAGCAATCTAAGACATCGGTTTTAAATTTATTAATTAACGCCCCAAGTTTTTTCTTTTCTTCGATAGGCGCGGTTCTAATCATCTGATTTAATCCTTCCAAAGCGACGCTAAAGAAGGTAGATTTTTTACCTAATTGCTCGTTTTTGACGTCCACTAAATCTTTTAGACATTCGCAGCATTCGATATCTTGTTTAATTTTACTCACGAGTGCTTCAATTTCCGCTAGTTCCATAAATTCCTCCACTACTCTTTAAAAAATAAAAGATGATGCCAAAGGGCGAAATGATCATTCCGCGGTACCACCTTAATTCACATATTTATCTAATATGCCTCTTTTCCCTTAACGCGGGAGACGGAATGCTTTTTATAACATTCTTGCTCAGAGCTGAATTCACTAGGCTTCTAATTAGATGTTTTCACTTTGCCATCTATCCCTAAAAAAGAAGGAATCTAGTTACTACTTCTCTTTCGACGCAATTAAATTATGAAAGATTAAAATCTTTTTGTAAAGATAATAAGTTATTTAAAAAAGAGAATAAAACCCCTATTTGCATCTTCTTTTAATAGATATGTTCGATATAATCGAACGTTTGAAGAACTGAAAAAGCGACTAAAAATTAGTCTTTCTCATTCTATTTCACGCTGTAGCGTTTTTTATAATTTAAAGTCAAAGCCGTGACTATATTTCATAATTGAACGTTGGACTAATTTCAAATTGAATGTCATTCGCTTTTAATTCTTTTAATAAAATGATGATCTCTAGTATGTTGTTTAAAAGCATCTTTTCTCCGACTAATATACCATTTCTATCATCTTAGTGAACTACATTAGTTCAAATGAGAAAAGTAATACAAAATAATAGCGGCGCTACTAGCGACATTTAATGAGTCGATATTTTGTATCGGAATTTTAATTTTAAGGCTCGCTAAAGTTAATAATTCATCATTCACTCCATGCCCTTCATTAGAAAAGACGATGATGTAAGGTTTTTTAATCTTATCTAAAGCATCTTCTAAAAATATTGAATCTTTACTTAAAGTCGTAACGATTAACTGATAACCTTTCTTAATTAATTCTTTAATTTTGTCTAAATTAACTTTTTTAAAGTTAAGATGAAATAACGCTCCTTCGGAAGCTTGTAATGTCTTATTATTTGACCAACTTGCCGTTTCACCATATGAATAGACATATTTAAAGTTGAACGCTAAAGCGGAACGATAAATTGTTCCAACATTTCCTGGGTCTTGAACGTTATCAAGTAAGACGATATTTTCATTCTCTTCATCAATTTCTTTTTGTTTAAGTTCCACTAAGGCGATGACGCCACTTGGTGAGACGTGATTAGATAATAGTTTTAAAATATCTTCATTTACTAAAGTAATTTTTACATCCTTAAATCCTTCTACTAGATAAGTAGAAATTATTTCTTTGACGTAACCGGCTTCATAAGCCATCCTAATAGAATTTAAGCCACTTACTAAAGTAAGGTAATCTTCACCCTTACCTTCTTTGATCTTTTTAAGATATTTAATATGTTCATTTTGTCTAGAGGTAATGACTAATGGTTTCATCGATAAATCCTTCGTATACACATTTTACGATACGTGTAGTAATTTGGACAATACGTTAATAAAGTTCGATAGAAAGCTTTCGAATGATCGAAATGGAAGTGATGAGCGAGCTCATGATAGATGACACTATCGATGATAGGATAAGAAAAATGGACCATATTTAAAGCGATGACAATTGTATGCGTCGCTTTCGAATTAGAGCCAAACTTCGATTTGACGTCTTTAATTTTTAGTTTATAAGGTAAAGAGATATTCATCTCCACTTCTATTTCTCTTAATCTTTTTAAGCAATACTTATATAAACTTTCTTTTAATTCCTCTTTAATAATCTTTTGATCGTAACCTTCTTTTAAAGTTTCTTTTTCGCCAAAGACGTAGACGTAATCATTTCCCCACGCTGGGGTAACGCTTGCCCTTTTTAAAAGTTTTCTTGCGTATTTATCAAGCATATTTCTTAACGTTTTCTCGCTAGTGAAATATGGCACTCTAAAAATAAATTTATCGCCTTTAAAAGTTAAATAAAGTCTTTTAATTCTTTTGTAAGTTACTTCCACTTCGTAAGTAACATTATCAACTTCATAAGTTAGTGATTTTTTCATAGTAATAATTTTAATTTAATTGTCTTAACGTTGCTATAAAGAAATAAACGATGATGGATGAAATATTAAACTTTTAACTAGATAATTACTAATTTAATACTAGATTAACGAATATCATTATTTATAAAATAAAAATTATTTACTTCTTAACCCCTCCTTAGCGATAATTTTAAATATGAAAAAGTTACTAATTTCTGCTTGTTTATTAGGAGAAGCGTGTCGCTATGATGGTAAGTCTAAAGGCTTAGATTTAAGTGTCTTAGAAGCCCTCAAAAATAAATTTATTCTCATCCCTATTTGCCCTGAAGTGATGGGAGGTTTATCCACTCCTAGATTAAGCAATGAAAGGAAAGAAGATAAAGTGATAAGAAGCGATCAAAAAGACGTTACGCGTTTCTTTCACTTAGGGGCGTTCCGCGCTTTAAATATCGCCTTAGAAAACGAGGTCACTTACGCTTTACTTAAAGAAAAGAGTCCATCGTGCGGGGTCCATCAAATTTATGATGGAACGTTCACTAAAACTTTAATTCCTAGGGAAGGGATATTTACTGAGTTATTAAAAAAGAAATTAGATATCAAAATATTTAGCGAATTAGAAATTGAAGAGTTATTAAAAATGGACTAGCGAACTAGCCCATTTTTTTCATCTAATTTAACTTGCTTAAATTAACGTTCTCTTAATTTCTTGAGCGTTTCCTTATCGATTGCTTTGACTACTTCAACCATCAAATTGACCGCGTTCATGTAGTCTTCATAACTAATTAAAGAGACATGTGAATGGAAATATCTACAAGGTAAAGAGATGGTCATAGTGATGATACCATCGTAATTTAGATGGATGTTACCAGCGTCCGTTCCGCCCGCTTCAAGAAGGTCATAAGTATATTTAATATTATGTTTCTTAGCGATTTCTTCGACGAAGTCGAATAAACCACGATGAGCGATGACGCTACGGTCCATGATCGATAAAGCGACGCCGCTACCAAGTTTAGTGGGATTGTTAGGTGAATTTGGTAAATCGTAACTTAAAGTTACATCCGTGGCAAAAGCGATGTCAGGATGAACGTGATAAGAAGCTGTTTTTGCCCCTCTTAAGCCCACTTCTTCTTGCACCGTTCCAGCCACGACTAAATTAGCTTTGTGCGGCGTATCTTTTAAAGCGAGCATCGTCTCCATCGCAATAGCAAGACCACTTCTATCGTCCCAAGCTTTGCCTAGCAAAGTATCGCCATCATTTAAAACTCTAAATTCGGTGTAAGGAGTGACGGTATCGCCAACTTTAATGCCTAATTTTTCGATATCTTTTTTACCTTTGACACCCATATCTAAATAAAGGTCAGACGTTGGTAGAACTTTACTTCTTTGTTCCGCACTCATGCCGTGTGGAGGTTGAGCCCCGATGACACCAGTATATTTTTTACCATCTCTTGTCTTAACGGTCATAATTTCCGCTAAGATGACGTGATTCCACCAGCCTCCGATTGGAGCAAGTCTAAGTAAGCCACTATCTTCGATACGTGAGACTAAAAAGCCTACTTCATCCATATGACCGCAAATTAAGACGGTCGGTTCCCCTTCTTCACCTTTTTGATAAGCGATGATGGAACCAAGATTATCGTATTCGAAGTGATCAGCCGCGCCTTCTAATTCTTTTTTGACGAGTTTAGCCACTTCTTGTTCGTTTCCAGAAATACCTTCAACTTCAGAAATGTTCTTTAAAAAGGTTAGTCTTTGTTGTTTGTTCATCTTTTTCTCCTCTCTTTTAATTATTAATAATTATTTTCTTGCCTTTCATAATTGATAGCAAGCTTATGTAAGTAAGCGGAAGTAATTTCTTCTTCGCTTAGATTTAAGACCTTTCCAAGAATTAAAAAATCTTGGAAGGCTTTAATATATAACTTATCGTAACCATTTGCAACAAAAGTAGTAAAGGAATGATAAGTTGTAAGAAACATCTCAGTCGCGCTTCTATTTAACGTTTCTAGGTCTTCATAACGATAAAAGGATGTATGGATGATATTTCCAATACTTAATAGGAAATGTAAACCATCCGCATATTCATCTAAGATTCTTTCTTTGGGGGAAGGACCTTTCGATGACCAATATTTAAAACATCTCGTCTCGTTTGCGAGTTCGCCAAGCTCAACTAGGAACGCTAAAGCGCGTTCGTTAAGTGTTTCTTCTAAACCAACACCGCGCTTTTTAGCGATACTTAAATCCAATTCTTTTTGCTTTGCAAAAAGTTCTACTAAATTAATCATCGAATTCCTTAAATGTTTTAGAAGCGGTAATCTTTTTCATCTTCCAGATGTCACGGTTATATTGTTCGATCGTTCGGTCGCTTGAGAAGAAACCAGACCCAGCGATGTTATAGATGCACATCTTCGCCCACTTCTCTTTATCTTCGTAAAGTTTTTCGATCTCTTCTTGCGCTTTGACGTAACTTGCAAAATCGAGCAAGTTCATAAATTCGTCATTGCGGTTCATAATCTCATCGAAAATTTGTCTAAATTTGTTCGGATCATCTTCCGCCCATGGGCCGGTGAAAAGTGAATCGATGATGTTTTTGACGCGGGAATCAGAATTGTAGACGTCCCATGGATTATAGGCGCCACGGAATTTAATATCTTCCACTTCTTCTTCTTTTAAGCCAAAGATGACGCTATTACCTTCACCTGCTCTTTGAGCAATGTCGATATTGGCCCCATCTAAGGTTCCTAATGTCACGGCCCCATTCATCATAAATTTCATGTTCGAAGTACCGCTAGCTTCCTTACCCGCTAAAGAGATTTGTTCGCTCACATCCGCGGCAGGAATAGTTAGTTCCGCTAAGGTGACGCTGTAGTTTTCTAAGAAGATGACTTTGATAAATTTGGAGACGTAAGGATCTTCATCGACCACTTTAGCGACCGCTAAGATAAGTTCGATGATCTTCTTTGCGTATTCGTAACTCGGTGCCGCTTTCGCCCCGAAGATGAAAGTACGTGGATGAATCTTGAAATTAGGATCATCTTTTAATCTTTGATAGAGATACATGATGTGGAAGACGTTCATAAGTTGACGCTTATAAGCGTGTAAACGCTTAATTTGCACATCGAAGATGGAATCTGGATTGACTTTGAGATTGAAAGATTTATAGTAAGATTCGATGTATTTGATGAATTTTTCTTTGTTCGCACGTTTGATTTTCATGACGTGATTTTCTACATCTTTATCATCCGCAAACTTCGCAAATTCACTAATTTGGTCCATATCTTTAATCCATTCATCACCAATTTTAGAAGTGATGAGTTTAGCCAGTTGTGGATTCGCGTAAAGTAACCAACGACGATGGGTGACGCCATTCGTCTTATTGTTAAATTTCTTCGGATATAATTCGTAGAATTCTTTAAAAGTATTCTTCTTTAAAATTTCCGTATGTAATGGCGCGACACCATTTACGCTAAAGCAGGCGTAATTTGCGATGTTAGCCATATAAATTAGACCGTCTTTAATGATCATCATATTACGCTTCTTATCTTCTGAAACTTGTTTTTCATTCATTTCAAGAATGAAACGGCGGTTAATTTCTTCGATGATCATAAAGATACGAGGGAAAAGTTTTTGTACGTAATGAATCGGCCACTTCTCTAAAGCTTCCGGCATGATCGTGTGCGAAGTAAAGGCGATACATCTCGTCACTTGTTTCCAAGCATCATCCCAACCAAAACCATATTCATCCATGAGTAAGCGCATCATTTCTGGAATGGCTAAGATAGGATGCGTATCGTTAAGTTGGAAGACGTAACAATCAGCGAAATCTTTTAACGTTTTATATCTTCCCATATGTCCTCTCATCGCACTTTGTAAACCCGCACTGACGAGGAAATATTGTTGACGTAATCTTAAGATTCTTCCTTCTTCGGTCGAATCATCAGGATATAGACCATGACATAATTCTTTTAAAGTACGTAGATATTCGGAGAAAGATTGATTCGTCGGTAAATTATTTTCGCTAGGTTCTGCACTCCAAAGACGAAGCGTATTTGCTACCCCGTTACGATAACCGACGATGGAGACGTCATATGGCACCGCTTTAACGCATATTGCGTTAACGGTACGCGAAGCATATTCGCCATTTGGCTTAAGATAAGTTTCTGCGTTCCCGTAGAATTTAACTTCTACCGCGTGTTTTGGTTTCCTTACTTCCCATACGTTCCCATTCGTTAGCCAAACGTCCGGTAATTCGACTTGTTTACCGTCGATGAGTTTTTGCTTGAAGAAACCATATTCGTAACGGATGCAGTTTCCGTGACCTGGATAACCTAAAGTCGCAATCGAATCCATGAAGCAAGCGGCAAGTCTTCCTAAGCCACCGTTGCCAAGACCTGCATCCGATTCTTGCTCTTCTAATTCGTGGATATCGATGCCAAGATCACGAAGACCTTCTTTTACGACGGAATAGATGCCGAGATTCATCAAGTTATTGACGAGGAGACGACCGATTAAAAATTCCATCGAAAAATAGATTAGTTGTTTCGGTTTATTCGCTAAGATAGCTTCTCTTGTCGACCTCCAGTTGTAACCGGCGTAATCTCTTACCATCTCACCGAGGATGTTATAACGTTCGGTGATGTGCGAATCGCTGACGCCTTTACCATATTTTTCCGATAAGCGACGTTCGAATTCTTGCTTAAATTCAAGTTTGTTGCTGAACATATTTTGTTTAATCCTTTCATTTAATCTTTTTAAATATACAAGCACCAAAAGAGGCTAATTTAATCGTCATTTTGTGCGGTTTACCTTCCGGACCAAATTCGCTCGAAGTTAAAGGTAAACCATTGTATTGGTTATAACCACCATAGACATCCTTATCAGAGTTAAAAATTTCTTCGTAGACCCCTGGTTGCATCAAAGGAATATCATAATTTTCGTAGAACATCGGGGTCATGTTGTAGACGAAGACGAGCAAAGAATCACCCACTTGTCTTTGGAAAGCGAAGACGCTTTGATCGTGGTTATCGACCATGAGCCATTGGAAATGGAACGGATTATATTCTTCAAAATGCATCGCAGATTCATAGCGATAAATTAAATTTAAATCTCTCACTAAGCGGACGATGGAGTCATGTTTAGGAAAAGTTCTTAAATTCCACGGTAAAGATTTATTTTCGTTCCATTCGTCGAAAGACGCGAGTTCGTTACCCATGAAGTTTAGTTTCTTTCCAGGATGACCAAATTGATAAGTATATAAATTTCTTAACTGGGCGAATTTATCATCGTAATTACCATAAATCTTATTGATGATCGTTCCTTTGCCGTGCACGACTTCGTCGTGCGATAAAGGAAGCATGAAATTATCGCTATAAAAATAAGCCATGGAGAAAGTTAAGGTATTATGTTCGTACTTACGATAAATTGGGTCTTTAGAATAATATTTTAAAGTATCGTTCATCCAACCTAAATCCCACTTGTAATCGAAACCTAAACCACCTGACCAAGTCGATTTGGTGACGTTAGGGAAATCGGTGCTATCTTCAGCGATCATCATGACGTTATCGTGCCTATCATGAATTCTTCCGTTCATCCTCTTCAAAAATTCGATGGCTTCTTCATTTCTTCCTAAGCCTTTGTTACCTTGGTGATAGACCATGTTCGACACAGCGTCGATTCTAATGCCATCGAAATGGAATACTTCTAAGAAGTAATTCATCGCAGACATCAAGAAAGAACGGACTGGATCTTTTCCTAGATCGAATTGACAAGAACCCCACTGCGAATAACGACGGTCATCGCTATATTCGAATAGACAAGTACCATCATATTCACTTAACGCCCATGAATCGGTCGCAAAATGCACCGGGGCGAAATCTAAGATGACACCAATGTTAGCCTGATGTAAACGATCGATAAATGACATGAGTTGCATCGGATTACCGTAACGCGAATCCGCACTATAAAAGCCCGTTCCTTGATAACCCCAAGAACCTTCGAAAGGATATTGGATGACGGGCATTAATTCGATGTGGGTGTAACCTAAATCTCTTAGATAAGGGATAAGATCATCTGCGATCTCTTCATAAGACATGTAGCGACCTTCTCTTCTTCCTTCCCAAGAACCAAGATGCATCTCATAAATTGATAAAGGAGCGTCGAAGTTTCTCGAACGTGATTTTAACCAACTTTCATCGTGCCAAATAAAATTACGATAATCGAAGAGTCTAGAACAAGTTCCAGGACGTAATTCGCTTAGAAAAGCGAAAGGGTCAGCTTTATCGACGTATTCACCATGTGCATTTTTAAAATGGAATTTGTAAGATTGATAATTTTCTAGATTGGGAATAAAAATTTCATAGACGCCAGAAGAATCGATCTTTTCCATCTTGTGGACGCGTGGATCCCAATTGTTCCATTCACCGATGACGGACACGTCCGTGGCCATCGGGGCGTAAAGTCTAAAGATGACGCCCTTGACGATCGTGTCTTTCTTCGTCGTACGTGGCTTACCGTTTTTCGTCGGAACGACGTGTACTTCTTGAAACTGTCTTTCTTCGAAATGTGCGCCAAAATAGTGATATGCATCGATAGTTTGTCCCATGAGGAAGTCGTAAAGTAATCCGTATGCCATAAATATATTATCCTTATTAGGATGTCTTTTCACATCCTTGTTGCATTTTAACATTTTATCATCTAAACGTCATCATTATTTTGTGCACACGCCCATATTTTAAACATTAGATAAATAAACGTTAATTATGCTTTAAGCATATCTTTTTTGATATTTTTTCCTTATAATGTAGGCGTTATATTAATTTAGAGCAATTAAGGAGAAAACATCACATGGCAAAAGTTATGGCAGTTAACGCTGGTTCATCAAGTTTAAAATATAAACTTTACGAGATGCCAAAAGAAGAAGTCATCTGTTCTGGTATCGTCGAAAGAATCGGCTTTGAAGACGCAATATTCACTCTTAAAAAAGGGGAAGAGAAAAAAACTTACGTCACCCCAATTAAAGACCATCAAGTCGCAATCAACATTCTTTTGAAAGAATTACTAGAGATGAAAGTCGTCAAACATATCGATGAAATTATCGCTGTTGGACATCGTATCGTCCAAGGTGGAAAATATTTTAAGCATAGCGTTTTAGTCACTGACGAAGTCGTCGACATCATCGCTAAACTCATCCCCCTTGGCCCACTTCATAATCCGGCAAGCATCATCGGCATCAAAGCTTTTAAAGAAGTTTTACCTAACGTCAAGATGACCGTCACCTTCGATACTTCTTTCCATATGAGCATGGCTCCAGTCGATTACTTATTCCCCGTCCCCTACGAATTTTATGAAAAATATGATTTAAGACGTTATGGAGCGCATGGCACAAGTCATCGTTACCTCGCTATCGAAGCGGAAAAAATGCTCGGTCAAAAACATCTAAATTTAATTACTTGTCACTTAGGAAGTGGCTCTTCTATCACCGCGATTAAAGATAATAAATCTATCGCTACTTCGATGGGTTTAACCCCACTTGGTGGCATCATGATGGGGACGAGAAGCGGAGACATCGATCCAAGCGTCTACTATTACATCCAAAAGATGAGTGGTCTATCTAATGACGAAGTATTTAAATTATTAAATAAAGAAAGCGGTTTAAAAGGCGTAAGCGGCGTCTCTAGCGATTCACGTGACATCTTAAAAGCGATGGATGAAGGCGATGAAAGAGCTAAACTTACCATGGATTTATTCGCGAGAAGAACTTTAGATTTCATCGGCCAATATTACGTAAGACTCGGACACGTCGATATGATCATCTTCTCCGCTGGTATCGGGGAAAATGATCCTTACATCCGTTCCGTCATCTGCAAAGCCTTAAAAGAACCTTTAGGTATCGAAATCGATGAAGAGAAAAATAAAACCGCACGCGGAAAAGAAGTGATAATTTCCAAACCAGAAAGTAAGATCAAAGTCGCCGTCATTCCGACCGACGAAGAAATTATGATCGCTCGCGATGCTTATAAGATTTATTTAGGAGAAGATCTATGAAAAATAATTTACCCTTAGAAATAAAAGAATACGGTTTAAATTATAAGAAACAATACCGTCAAATTTTAAATCAAATAAAAAAGTACGATGACATAGTCATCTTCCGCCATATCATGCCAGATTTTGACGCTTTAGGCTCACAATTTGGTCTCTACACTTGGTTGAAGGATAACTTCCCACAAAAATCGATTCACGTCGTCGGCGATAATCACGTTACTTTCACCCCACGCATCTATCCGGAAACTGAATCGCTGAACGAATCTTACTTTAAAGAAAGAAAACCTTTAGCGATCATCTTAGACGTTTCTAACGCTAATCGTATCGCTGATCCAAGATTTAAAAAATGTCCCAAAAAGATTAAAGTTGATCATCACCCCGACATCGAAAATATCGCAAAAATTTCTATCGTCGATACGAGCGCCGCTTCCACGGCTGAAATATTAGTGGATTTCATCTTAAATGTTTCTCCTAAAGAAAATTATCGTTTAAGTAAAGAAGCAGCTTCTTATTTTTATAGTGCGATCGTCGGAGATAGCGGCCGCTTCCAATATTCTTCCACTTCCAAACACACTTTCGCTATTGCGATGGAATTACTTAAATGTGGCATCAATATTTCTGACATTTATAACGCCATGTATCTAAAGAAGATTGATGATTTAAAAGTGACAGCTTACATCTTAAATCACTTCTTCGTTTCACCGCATGGTGTCGCTTATTACGTCTTGCCATTAGACGTGCAAAAAGAACTTCATATCACGACCGAAAGAGGTAAGGAAAATGTAAACATTTTCGCTAACATCGAAGGCATCAATGCCTGGTGTTCGATTACCGAAGATAGTAAAGAACCTTGCTTTAGAATTTCCATCCGTTCTAAGAAGAAACCCATCAATCAAATCGCCACCAAATGGGGCGGAGGGGGTCATGCCCAGGCGAGCGGAGCGAAGATCAATTCTTTAGACGAATTAGGTGCTTTCATCAAAGATTTAGATGATTTATTTATAGAAGACGATGCCCGCTAAATTTGTTCCTTTAAATATCAAGACGACTTACTCTTTCTTTCAAAGTGCTTTTAGCGTGCCTAAACTTATCAAAGCTTTAAAAAAGCAAGACTATTTCGCCGCTGGGATAAGTGACGAGTCTAACATGCACGCATTCCCTTCTTTTTATACTTTAGCGATAAATCAAAACATTAAGCCAATTCTTGGGATGGAAGTAAAAGTTGAAGACTTGGTCTTCCACTTCTACATCGCTAGTGAATTAGGCTACTTAAATTTACTTAAAATTCACACTTTAGATGAGGAAGCAAAATTAGATTTATCTTCCTTACAAGATATCGTTAACGACCTAATTATCGTCATCGAAGCAAGTAAAAATTTAGAAGAAAAATTAGAAGATGCTAATTTTTTAAAAACACTTGCTAAAATTTCTACTTCTTCTAAAGCTTTCTATTTTGGTGTAGCGATTTATTCTAAAGATGATGAAGTACTAATAAATAAGATAAGAAAATTCGCTCATGAACATAGTTATGTTTGTCTTGCTTTTCCACTCATCATCTACGAAAAAAGTGAAGACGCTATAAGCGTCGAAATATTGAACGCTATTAAAAATGATGAAAAATTAAACATCCAAGAATTAAGAGGCCCCTATTTCTTTTTAGATGAGGCTCATCTTACTCTTTATAAAGAAGAAGAACTTATCGCTACCACGAATTTAGTTAATCTCATCAATTTTGACTTATTTAAAAGACGTGGCGAACTTTATAAGATGAGTGAAAATAGCGATGAATTATTAAAAACGATATGTCTAGATAATCTTAAGAAAAAAAATATCGATCCAAATGATGAACGTTATTTAAAACGATTAAATGAAGAATTAGAAGTCATTTCTAAAATGGGTTATAGCGATTATTTTCTTTTGGTAAGCGATTACGTTAGCTATGCTAAATCGCACGATATCACCGTCGGACCAGGAAGAGGAAGTTCCGTCGGTTCACTCATCGCTTACCTTACTTTCATCACCGAAGTTGATCCTTTAAAATTCGGTTTAATTTTCGAAAGATTTTTAAATCCCGCCAGAGCGAGCATGCCTGATATCGATTGTGACTTCGCAGACGATAAAAGAGAAGAAGTTATCGAATATGTACGAAATAAATGCGGTGAAAATAAAGTCGCTCACATCGTCGCTTTCCAAACGATTGGGGCTAAACAATCTTTAAGAGACGTCGGTCGAGTGTATGAAATTGATCACCGCATCATCGATACTTTATCTAAACTCATCACTAATCCAAGATGGTCATTAGGTGATGCTTATCGAAAAAATGCCCAATTTAAACATTACGTCGATATCGACCCCACTTATTTTAAAGTGGTAAGCCTTGCCGCCAAAATCGAAGGTTTAGTCAGACAAACTTCCTTGCACGCATCAGGTATTATCATTAATGATAAGAACTTAGATGAAGTTATGCCTATCTTCAAAAATGAACAAGACGGAGCGATATCTGAATTCGACATGCAATATTTAGAAAAGCTCGGCTTCTTAAAGATGGATTTCCTCGGTTTAAGTAATCTAACGAGCATCGATCGCATCTTAAAATTACTTAAAGAAAAAGAAAACATCACTTTAAAATTCGAAGATATTCCTTACGATGATGAAGATTCTATCACCTTAATTAGCGAAGGCCTAACGATGGGTTTATTTCAACTTGAAAGTAGTCAAGGGATGAAAAATGCGATCAAGACGATTAAACCAAAAGTATTTGAAGATATCGTCGCTTTATTAGCCTTATATCGTCCTGGTCCTATGGACCAAATTAGCCATTACGCAAAAAGGAAACAAGGTTTAGAAAAGATCACTTACATCGATGATTGCTTGAAACCTATCTTATCTAGCACTTATGGTATCATCGTCTATCAAGAACAAGTCATGCAAATCGCTCAGGCGATGGCGGGTTTCACTCTTGGAGAAGCTGATTCTTTTAGAAGCGCTATTTCTAAAAAGATTCGTGAGAAGATGGAATCTTTACATGACTCATTTATCGAAGGGGCGATACAAAATGGTCATAGCAAAGAAAACGCATCTAAAGTTTTCGATGCGATATCGAGTTTCGCTGATTATGGCTTCGCTAAATCGCACGCTGTCGCTTACGCTATGGTCGCGACGAAGATGGCTTATTTAAAAAAGCACTACCCCCTATATTTTTAT
This sequence comes from uncultured Bacilli bacterium, assembly GCA_944363535.1. GTDB lineage: Bacteria > Bacillota_I > Bacilli_A > RFN20 > CAG-826 > CALVUG01. The sequence continues at coordinate 51,869 of CALVUG010000001.1, read as the reverse complement.
AGCGTCATCTTAGATGCGAAGGGAGCGGAAGTCGAATCGAAATTTATCGATTATTTACAAGAATTGAAAAATCTAAAAATTGGTCTAAAAAATCCTGACGTCAATTTATCTAGCGATGCTTTCCTTCCTTTAGATAATGCTTTACTTTTCCCTTTAAGTGCAATCAAAGGTTTTACTTCTTCAAGTGTCCGCTTCGTCTTAGAAGAAAGAAAGATGAATGGAACGTTTATTGATATCTACGATTTTTTCAAACGCATGTACCCTTATAAAATTAGCCAAAAAGAATATGTCGCGCTTATAGACGGAGGTGCACTAGACCACTTCAACATCAAGCGTGAAACGTTAAGGGATAAAAACAACTTAGAAGACTTACTTCGTTACGCAAGTGTGGCTTACGATAACGATGGTTCATTCCTCGACTTAGAGCCACCTATCTTAGAAGATATCGCGCTTGATAACACTTTGACATTAAGCCGCGAAATGGACGTCTTAGGTACAGTCTTAAGCGGTAAATTTATCGCTTCAATCAAAAGAGAAAATAGTTACGATAATCTTTCGAGCATCGAAGAGATCAAAGATAGAAATAAAACTTATCGTCTCATCGCGTTGCTTTCCAAGAAAAAAGTTATCCGTACGAAGAAAAATGAGATGATGGCATTTTTAACGTTACTTGACGATACTGGCCAAATGGAAGCCATTCTTTTTCCCGAAGTTTTTAATCGTTATCAATTGTTATTAAATCAAAATAATTTGCTCCTCATCAAAGGACATTTAGATGAAAGACAATCTTTTGTCGTCGAAGAGATGAAAGAAGGTAGATAGTTATGCATAATAAAGTTATTATCGTCGATGGAAATTCTTTACTTTTTAGAGCCTATTATGCGACCGCTTATCCTGGCGCGAACATCATGCGAACAAAGGAAGGATTAGCCACTAACGCCATCTTTGCGTTTTCGAATATGATTTTAAAAATCGTCGATAAACTAAAAGATGAAGATAAGATATTCGTCGCTTTTGATACGGGTAAAAAGACGTTTAGACATCAAGAATTAGAAACGTATAAAGCTAACCGTAAACCCGCCCCAGAAGATTTGATCGTACAATTTCCTATCGCCCGCGAACTACTTAAAAGTTTAGGGATTTACACTTTCGAAGAAGAAGGTTACGAAGGTGATGATCTTGCGGGTTCAGTCGCCATTAAAGCCGCAAAAGCGGGATATCAGACGATAATTTATACTTCTGACCGTGATTTTTTACAACTTGTGGACGATAAAATTGAAGTCGATTTACTCATCAAAGGGATGAGTGATATTCGTATCATGCACGTCGATGACGTCATCGAAACTTATGGCTTTGTCCCTGCCCATATCATCGATTTTAAAGGGCTAAGAGGCGATAGTAGCGATAACCTACCTGGCATCCCTTCCATCGGAGAAAAGACTGCGCAAAAACTCATCCAAACCTATGGGACGTTAGAAGATATCATCAAAGCCGCTGAAGCTGGAGAAATAAAAGGTAAGGTTGGAGAGATGATTAGCCTTCATAAGGAAGATGGTAAGTTATGTAAAAAACTAGCCATCATCAAAACTGATTTAGATTTACCTTTCTCCTTAGAAGATTTAACTTACGATGGTTACTTATTTGAAAAGGCAAGCGACTTCGCTAATAAATATGAATTAAAAACATTTTTAACAAAATTACCTAAAAAATGGCAACATAGCCAATCGGAAAAATTAAACTATGAAGAGATAGATGACACTAGTAACATCACTTTGTCAGATCACATCTCTTTCGTCTTAGCGAGCGATTACACAAACTATCATAAAGATGATGTTTTTGGTCTAGCCTTCACTAGCGAAAATAAAAATTATTATATAAGCGTCGATAATCTTAAAAAAGACGAAAAACTAAAAGCTTATTTAAAAGACGAAAAGATTTTAAAATCTTTTTACGATTATAAAGCGACCAAATGTGCCTTAAATCGCTATGGCATCGAAGTTAACGGAAATGGTTTCGATTTGATGCTCGCTTCTTATCTACTTGATTCTTCTTCGCGTGGCGACCTCGATAGCGTCTACGCTTCTAAAGGTATATCGCTCGACGTCGAAGAAGATGAGATGAACATTTTTAAAGCGCTCAACGTCCAACGTTACATCAAAGCTTCCTTCCACCTCCACCGCTTGATGCCCCAAATTTTAGTGGACTTAGCGAAACTTAATTTAAAGACTTTATTTTACGATGTGGAACTACCTTTATCAGATATCCTTGCTCGCATGGAAATTGAAGGTATCGAAGTAAATGCTAAGACGTTAGATGAATTATCTTCTATCTTTAAAGCCAAGTTAGAAGAAGATGAAAAAATTATCTTTGAAATTGCCGGTCACTCCTTCAACATTTCTTCACCAAAACAAGTCGCAGAAGTTCTTTTCGAAGAATTAGAAATCGCGAAAGGAAATAAAAATAGTTCGACTTCGAGCGACGTCTTATTAAATTTCGCTACTGAACATGAAATTGTAAGACGAATTTTAGATTATCGAAAATACGCAAAACTCATAAGTGCTTACACGGATGGATTAAAAAATCACATATTCCCTGATCATAAAATCCACTGCATCTTCAACCAAGCCGTCACGGCGACAGGAAGATTATCTTCTTCTGATCCCAATTTACAAAATATTGCCGTAAGAGATGAAGATGGTAAACTCATCCGTAAAGCCTTCTATTATGAAGACGAAGATTTATATCTATTATCTTTAGATTATTCGCAAATTGAACTGAGAGTGCTCGCTCACTTCACCCATTCTAAAGCTTTGATCGACATCTTTAAAAATGATGAAGATATTCACGAAGCGACCGCAAAAAGAATTTTCCATAAAGATGAGATAACCGATTTAGAAAGAAGGAAAGCTAAAGCGGTCAATTTTGGCATAGTTTATGGTATCTCCGAATGGGGCTTATGCGAACAATTAGGTATTTCTCGTAAAGAGGCAAGTGATATCATCTCTTCTTTTTATCTTGCTTTCCCGGAAATTAGAACTTATCTTACTAAAGTCGTCGAACAAGCTAATGAGTTAGGTTACGTCGAAACGATTTTAGGTAGAAGACGTTACATTCGAGAAATTCATGATTCAAATTATCAAAGAAGAGAATTCGCTAAGCGCGCGGCTATGAACGCCCCGATTCAAGGAAGCGCCGCGGACCTTATCAAAGTAGCGATGATCAAAGTCGATGAACTATTGAAAAAAGGTCATTATAAGACGCGCCTAGTCTTACAAATTCATGACGAATTATTGTTTAAAATTCCTAAGGATGAGATTGATACTTTGCCTAAGTTAATTAAGGAAGAGATGGAACACGCTTTACAATTAGATGTCCCATTAAAAACATCTTTAGGTATAGCTAAAAGTTGGGATGAGGTGAAATAATTATGCCAGAACTACCGGAAGTTGAAACGATTAAAAAAGCTCTAGAGTCACTTATCATCGGAAAGAAAATTATATCTATAGATATATTAAAGCCAAAACTTATCAAAAGTGACCTAGATTGTTTTAAAAATTCACTCATCGATAAAACTTTTTTAAAGATTACTAGACACGGTAAATATTTATTTTTCCATCTTAGTGATGATTTAGTGTTAATTAACCATCTAAGGATGGAAGGAAAATATCAATTTAAACATCCAAATGATGAAATTGAATCGCACGCTCGTATCATCTTTCATCTAGATGACGGTAATGCTCTCATCTACCGTGATTCGAGGATGTTTGGCATGTATTATCTAAGCGATGAATTGCATTATCAAAACCTCGATTTCATCAAAAAAGTCGGTAAAGAACCATTTTTCTTAGATGAAAATGAATTATTTAACAATATTAAAAAGCATAAGGAAACGGAAATTAAAACCGTCTTATTAAATCAAGAAGTGATGTCTGGTCTTGGTAATATCTACGTCGATGAAACGCTTTTTAGAAGTAAAATTAATCCTTCCACCAAAGCTAAATTTATCACCTTAGAGGAGACAAAAGTCATCTTAAAAAACGCTATCGAGGTTTTAAACGCTGCCATCTTAAAAGGTGGTTCAACTATCAAAACTTACAAATCGATCGATGACGTCGATGGTCACTTTCAAACTGATCTTTTAGTTTATGGAAAAGCCGATGAACCATGCCCAAACTGCGCTAAGCCACTAAAATTTATGAAAGTTAATGGAAGAGGAACGACTTATTGTTCGCGTTGTCAAAAGAAAAAAGGTCAAAAATTTATCGCCATCACAGGTCTATATGGTTCAGGTAAATCTAAGGTCACTCAACTATTCGAAGATGAAAAATATCACATCTATTCAAGCGATGCTATCATCAAGGAACTTTACGAAGAAAAAGTTGTCCAAGATAAAATTAAAATTTTATTTAAGATTGATACGATCGATTTTGCTTTCATTCGTAAAGCTATCTTTGAAGATGAAAAATTAGATAAGAAATTAAAAAATATTCTTTATCCACCACTCAAAGAAAAAATTTTAAAAATCTTTAGAAAACATAAAGAAAATGTCGTCATCGAAGTGCCTTTATTATTCGACGCCAAGATGGAAAATATGTTCGATGTCATCGTAGGCGTTAACGTTTTAGAAGAAAGAAGAAACAAATTTATCTTAGAACGCGATAAATCTTTAGACTTTAAAAATTATTACGACAGCCATAATCACTTCTTAGATCGTTTAGATGAATGCGATTATATTATTCAAAATAATAAAGACGAAAATAATCTATTAAAAGAAGTCTTAAAAATTAAGAAAGATTTAGACTTTTAATTCACCGAAATCGATAACTTTCGCACTACTTAATAGTTTTTTAATTTGTAAAGATCTAGCTTTTGAAGCGTAGTTAAAGTTGTACATATTTGCGATATCTTCCGCGCTAAAATCACTAATAAAAATAGTTAAAGTTTCCTTTTCTTTTCTTGCTCTTAAAAGCGGAATTAAAACGTTATCCCTTAACGTTTCATTTTTATATTCTTCACCGAAGTCATATAAGAAAAGGAATGGGACGTCCACTAATTTATTAAAAATAAATTCAAAACGTTCCTTTTCATTAAAATATAAATTCGCCAATTTGCGGCATTGTTTAGGAAAATTGATGACGCTCGCAAGTAGATGATATTTTGAAGCAAACTTATTATAAACACCAATTAAGGTATCTAATTTACGTTTGCTCGTTCCCCCTATCAAATAAAGCCAATTCGAAGTAAATTCATGCTTAGAAAAATCGTAAAAATATTTGAGTAGTTCTTTCGTCGCCTTATCGTCATTTAAATTAGCAGGGCTGAGAGTTAATAACTTATCGTCAAAATCTCTAATTTCGTAATATGAAGTTAGTAAGTCATTTTTTTCTTTTAAAGCGCAGCGAGAAATATTTCTTTCGACGAATTGACCTTGTAATTCTAATTCGATGATGGAACCCTTAACGTCTTTTGGACATTTGTTAAGCCCTGGACAATTTTTGCAGATAAGATAGTCATCAAAACTGGTAAAAATCGTACTTAAATTATCGAAGATAATTTGTTCATCGATACCTAAATCGCTCAAACGATTTAAAAAAGTTTCATCCCCGAGCATTTGATCGAGAAGTTTCTTCTCTTCTTCTTTTAAACTTTGTTCGTCTAAATTGAGGCGTAATTTATCCATATTAATCCTCGTCAATCATCTTTAAAAGTTCATCTAATGATTGTTCTACTTCTTCTTCATTTTCATCCGTAACAGTTTCTTCCGCTACGTCTTCTTTTTTCGCTAATTTCTTCTTCTTATTTGAATTATGCGTTCTCTTATCTATTTTATATAAGTAATTCATCGCATCTAAAGCGTTATCAATTTCTTCTCTAGCTAAAGTTGAACCAATTTTCATCACGTAATTTCTCGCTAAAACGTTATCGTTTCTTTCTAAACAATAATCGATGAGAGCGTTGATAACGCTTGGAACAAGATGTAAATTTTTCGATAATTCATCGATAAGTTTTAGATCGCTTTCGATAGGAGGCGTCCCATTTTGTCTATAAGACAAAAATTGACCCGGCGCTACCGATTCAAAAAGACGCACCTTCGCGCCAATTTCTCCGCTAGAAAAATAATTCATCTTGCGACTCTTATTTCTTCTAACTTGGCTTGGAAGATGAGAAATATCCCATTTTAAAAAGTCATTAAAACTATCGAGGTCAATCACTTCACCCGGTTTATTTTCTAAGTTGATGGAAGAAATTAAATGTTCAGCACAATCTTCTTCATCAATACCATACAAAGTAGCGATTCTTGCCACTTCATCAAATTCTTCATCGCTTATCGCGTTGGGTTTTAAATTAGGTAATAACTTAAATAACTTTTCTTTTAACACTAATAGATTAAAAGATATCGGTAATTTAGAAGCATTACGTCCAAGCGTTTTCGTCTTAGCTTTCTGGACGCTAAAGTAGCTCTTATCATCGAAATTAGGATTGTAGACTTCTTGGTAACTTAAAGAAATATCATTATAATCTTCAGGATTTTTTCTTTTCGCATAGATGTTGATGAGTCGGTTCATTTCTTTCGCTCCTAAGATTTTTTTAAGGCTCCCTGATAAGATGACATCATCGAAAAATGAGCGAGGATCTTTGGGTTGCTTTATAACGATGATAAAAGAAGTCGAAGTTTCATTTAAGTCTTTTTTTAACGTCTTCACTAAGCCCACGCCTTCAAGATGATGAAGTGCAAGTTCTAACTCATTTAAAGAAATGTTTAACTTAGAAGCTAAAGCATCGAAAGTTTCATCTTCGACGTAATTATCATTCATCCCAGATTGATAGAAAGAAAAATAAAGGGCAAAAGCATTCGTTCCGATGATAGGAAGATAAAAGTTAGTCAAAAAAGACACATCACTAGAAGCGATGATGCTAGAGAATCTAACCTCATAACAATTGGCGTTAGGCTTAATTATATTCGACTTAATCATCGTTAAAATTATAATAATTTTGCCCTCACTTTTAAACGTTTAAAAAATTATTTTATTTCTTAACCAGCAAATTATGGAAAATTATCCTAGTCCTACACTTATTTTTCTTCATTTATTCACAATTTCCACAATTTTGTTCACATATGTCAATTGACGATATTTTTTGATAAAATATTGTCTCGTAGAGGTGATAAAAAATGGACGATAACGCGATTTTAGAACCGAGGAAGATGTACGAAAGTAAAGTGAGAGTCGACCTCCTCGATTATACATCTAAATATTTCGATGACGTCTTAAGACGTTCTGGCGTGAGCCAAGACGAAAATGAGATGCTTTCTAAACAATACGAAAAAAATGCCGCGGATGCGGAAGAAAAAAATAATAAGCTAAAAGGATCAAAAGGACTTAGAACTTTCTTCATCATCATGGCTATAGCCCTCGCTATCGTCGGAGCGGTAGGTATATATTTCATAGTCGAACTTCAAGACTTAACGATCGGCTTAAGTATGACCATCCCTGGCTTCGCCTTAGCGATTCTTTTCTTAGTGTTAATCCTTGCTTACTCTAATAAGAAAATAAAAGAACATCAAAAGGCTAGCGACGAGGCCAATAAGAAAAGAGATGAATCTTATCAAGCGGTCGTTAGTCAAATTAGCCCACTACTGTCATTATTCGATGAAGCGATGCCAAGTGAAATCATCCGTAAGAGCGTTCCTCTCATCCAAATCGATGATTATTTCGACATCAAAAAATTTGATTACATGCACGAAAAATATGGTTTTTTAGATAACGATTCAGAAACCGCTTCGACGCTTTTTGTCATGTCTGGTTCCATCGTCGGTAATCCTTTCCTCATGTTAAGAAATTTAAATATGAACATGATCGATAAAGTTTACACCGGTACTTTACCTATCACTTGGACGGAAAGAGTCTACGATGGAAACGGAAGATATAGGACGGTCGTAAGAAGCCAAGTGCTCACCGCTTCTATTAGAAGACCTGCACCAGATTATAGTACTTATACCCATCTTGTTTACGCTAACGACGCTGCTCCTGATTTAAGTTTTTCTAGACGCCCCTGCGGAGTGAACGTCAAAAATGAAAAATCCATCGATAAATTCGTCGAAGATAAAGCTGATGATATTAGAAAATATGCTGAAAAGGCACTAAAAGAAGGGAAGAAATTTACCCCGATGACCAACGAAAAGTTTGAAGCTTTATTCGGTGGTTTAGACCGTGATCACGAAGTTCAATATCGTCTTCTTTTCACTCCCCTTGCCCAGCAAAATCTCATCGAACTCATCACTAATTCTGTCCCCTTTGGCGATGATTTTACTTTCTTAAAAAGAAAGGAACTTAACTACATCTCAAGTAGCCATTCTCAATCTTTTGATATCTCAGGTGAACCACGTAACTACATCCATTATAACGTCAATAAGACGAAAGAAAATTTCATCGCTTACATCGATAATTATTTCAAATGCGTCTACTTCGATTTAGCCCCCTTACTTTCCATTCCACTTTACCAACAAAATAAACCTTTCGAATATATTTATAAGAAAAACTACATGCGTAACTATACTTCTTACGATGAAGAAGCGATCGTCAACCATTTCGATTACCACCGTTTCCTTCATCCAGCCAGTATCACTCGCGCTATATTGAAGGTTTTATATCCTAGTAAGAGAGGTAAGACTGACCAAGTAACCGTAAGAGCGCATTCTTTCGAAGGCATCCCACGCGTCGAATACGTGACGGTCATGGGAGGAGACGGTCACCCGCACGCTGTCCCAGTCCACTGGACTGAATATCTTCCACTCGTCCAAGATACCCCTATTTCCATCAAACGTTTCGCTAAATCGCGACACGAATATAATTCACGTCAAAGTGAACTGATCGATAAGTTCGGTGAACGTTTCAATAACGAAAGTGCCACTTATAACCGTGGTTACGTCGCTTACTTCTCCGATCCAGAAGATGATAATATCGATAGTGAAATTGATAAACTTTTCAAGTATAATAAACAAATAGAGGAGGATAAGTAATTTATGGCAAATGCATTAGATGAATTAACTGGCCCAACGATGGAAGAAGGTCGCGATACGCGCGTCATCGCTAAGCAAATACCTGTGACGATTGGAAAGGGAAGTAAACGTCTCGTCATATTCCTTTACATCATCACTTTTGGCTTACTCGTCATCAAGAAGAAAAAACTCGAAAGCCACTTCATGCAATTGGAACAAAAAATTAACACGAACGCTTCAGAAATTGACAATTATCTCGAACAACGCGTGATGATTTTACAAAACGCCGCCAAACTACTCGATAAAGCGATCGATTTAGATAAGACGACGATGGTAGAAATTGCTAAATATCGTTCAGGTTCCGCAAATAACGAAGAAATTCGTAATGACATCGCGACGAAGATGGAAAACATCGGCCATCAAATTAGCGTCGCTTTCGAACAATATCCAGATTTGAAAGCCCACCAAGAACTCGCAGATTGCTTACAACAAAATTCCTATTTGCAACGTGAAATTACGGCAGCAAGAACTGTCTATAACGACACGGTCAACCAATGGAATCATGACGTCAATCAATGGCTTTGGAAACAATACGTGGCCGCTAAAGCTGGCTATACTACGCGTGTTCCATTCGCTACTTCGAGCGAAATTAGAGAGCAAGCCAGACAAGTGTTCTTTTAATTAATCGGACAATTTAACTGCTAAAGGGACTTATGTCCCTTTTTTATTTTCTAAAATTTTATAATTTATTATTTATAAATTAATTAATTTTTACTAAAATTATAGCATAAGGAGTTTTTTCAAAATGAGTGAAACAACAAATAAACGTACATCTAAACCCGTCAAATCTATTGCCGTCCTCACCAGTGGCGGCGATGCACCTGGCATGAACGCCGCTTTAAGAGCGGTCGTTAGAAGCGCTTTAAAACACGGACTAGAAGTCTTCTTCGTCAACGATGGCTACAAAGGTCTTGTCGAAGGTGATATTCACCCTGTCATCGATCGTAACTTCGTCAAAGATATCATCAATCGAGGCGGAACGATCATCCAATCCGGTCGACTTCCTGAATTCGCTAAAATCGAAGTGCAAAAGAAAGCCGTCCTCCAACTTAAACGTCGTAACATCGATTCTTTGATCGCTATCGGCGGAGACGGTACTTACCGTGGTCTATTAGCCTTATCAAAACTTGGCGTCCACTGCATCGGTATTCCCGGCACGATCGATAACGATATCGCTAGCACCGATTACACCATCGGCTTTGATACTTGCTTAAATACGATTTGCGATTGCGTCGATAAAATTCGTGACACTTCTTCTTCCCACCAAAGATGTTCTTTGATCGAAGTCATGGGTCGTCACTGCGGTGATTTAGCCGTCTTTAGCGGTATCGCCGAAGGGGTCGAAGCTGTCATCACTTACGATTACCGTATTCCTGAAGAAGAATTCATCAACGACTTAAGAGAACTTGAAAAGAAGAAAAAACACCACGCTATCATCTTAATTTCCGAAAACTTATTAGATATTAACGAACTTGCGGCTAAAATTAACCGTGAGACTGGTTTCGAATGTAAGACTGAAGTCTTAGGAAGATTACAAAGAGGCGGTAAGCCGAGTGCATTCGATCGTATCTTAGCGTCTAAACTTGGCAATCACGCCGTCGAAACTTTGATCGAAGGCCGCTACTGCCGTGTCACCGGTGTCATCGCTAACGAAGTAAGAGACATCGACATCGACGAAGCCCTTTCGATGTCACGTGATAGAAAAGAAAATCTCACTCGCTTACTCGACATTTTGAGGTAAAAACCTATGAAATTTAGTAAGAAGACAAAAATCGTCATCACCGTCGGACCAGCCTCTGATACTTATAACAAAATTAAAAGACTTGCTTCATTAGGCGCTAACGTGGTAAGACTTAACTTCTCCCACGGCACGCACGAAGACCACAAGAAGAAAATTGAAATCGTCCGTGACTTAGAAAGAAATGAAGAAATTTATCTTCCTATCTTACTTGACACCCGTGGACCAGAAATTCGTACCGGTTTATTTGAAAATAATGGTGTCGTCATCAAACGAGGGCAAACTTTCCGCATCACGATGAAAGAGTACCTCGGCACGAAGGATAAATTTTCCGTCTCGCATGCTGGCATGTTCGATGACGTCAAAATAAAAGACCGCATCTTGATTGACGATGGTAATTTTGAAGCTGTCGTCATGCAAAAAGATACGAAAAATCGTGAACTCGTCTGCAAAGCGATGAACACTCACTTAGTGAAAAATCGTAAATCGATCAATTTACCCGCTTCTAAATTATCTTTACCTTACATCTCTAAACAAGATGAAGAAGATTTAAAATTTGGTTGCGAAAATGATGTCGATTACATCGCTGCTTCTTTCACCCGTCGTAGACAAGATATTTTAGACATCAAAAAAGTCTTAGCTAAATATGGTAAGCCTAACATTCCTATCATCGCTAAAATTGAAAATCCTGAAGGGGTAGAAAATATCGATGATATTTTAGATATCGCGGATGGTATCATGGTCGCAAGAGGTGACTTAGGGGTAGAAATTCCTACGGAAGATGTCCCCATCATCCAAAGAGAATTCGTCCAAAAAGCAAGAAGACTTGGAAAACCTGTCATCACCGCGACGCAGATGTTAGATAGCATGCAGACGCACCCTCGTCCCACCCGTGCGGAAGTAAGTGACGTCTTCACCGCTATTTCAGAAAGCACAGATTGTGTCATGCTAAGCGCTGAATCAGCCTCTGGCGAATATCCTTTTGAAGCGGTTGAAATGCAAGCTAAGATTGCCGCTAAAACTGAAAAATACTTAGATTATAAGAAACTTTGTGAAGAAGCATATTATTCTTCCCAACGTGGAAATAACGACGCTATCGCTAATTCGATCGCTAATACCGCTATCTTAATCAATGCTAAACTTATCGTCAATTTCACTAACGATGGTACTTCCGCTATGCGTCTTGCTAAAGCTCGACCTATCGCCCCTGTCCTCTCTTTAAGTGCCGACCGTAAAGTCGTCTTAAAACTTGGTCTCATCTGGGGTTTATATAACGAACTTATCGCTTCCATCCCAACGAACATTTTTGAGATGACCAATATGGCGAGACAATACGCTTATAACTATGGATTAAAACGCGGTGATACGATCATCGTCACCGGTAATATCGATCAGACGAAAGATAATTCTGATTTCTTAGAAATCATCAAGATTTAATTATGCTAAAAAGAGTTATTTCTATCGACTTAGGCGGAACGAATATTAGAGCCGCTATCATCAATTCTAATCTCCGCATCGAAAAAGTTATCAAATCTTCCACGGAGAAATTAAATTTTGATATTCTTTTCCATCAAGTGATCGACTTAATCGACGAATTGATGGCTTCTAAATATCCGATCGATGCGATATGTTTTGGGGTGGCAGGAAGAGTAAGATTAGATGGCTACATTAACGAACTTCCTAACTTACATATGTCCGATATTCCTCTTTCTAGCCTCGTCTCTAATAAATATCATTTGCCAGTCTACGTCATCAATGACGCACACGCTGCCGGTTTAGCGGAAGCGACCGCTGGTGCTGGTAAACACTACCGTCGTTCCTATTTTGTAACCATTTCCACCGGCTTTGGAGGCGCGATGTTCATCGATAAAAAATTCGCTGTGACGAGCGACGAAGTCGGTCATACTTTATTTGAATACAAAGGTAAATATTACGAACTTGAACATCTCGTAAGTGGCACAGGCATCAAAAATTTATGCGCTATTAACGGATTAACAGTCACTTCTTCTAAAGAGATGTTCGAAGGAGTAAAAGAAAGCAAAGTAGACTTTATTAAAGTCTATGAAGACTGGTTAAACCTTCTATCAAGCGCTTTCCAATACATCGCTAAAACTTTCGAAGTGGAAGTTTTTACCATCACTGGAGGCGTGATGAAATCGCAAGATATCTTCTTTTCTAATTTTAAAAGTCGCAATAAAAATTTGAAGATCGTCACTTGCCATTTTAAAGAGGATGCTGGCCTCATCGGAGGGGCTGTCTACGCCTTCGATCATGTCAAGTAGATTTCCTGGCGACAACTACCGCCGTAACGTCATCACCACCATCGTAAGCTTTTCCGTCTTACTTTTAATTACGGTTATCATCATCGTCGCTTACGTCGTCTTGACCTTGAATAGTTACGCTATCGCTCTTTCTTTAACTTTCGATGCTGAAGCAAAGACAGCGACGTGGGAAATAATTCCTCCCACTAGTGAAACGATTCTAGAGTTTAAAACGAACGAAGAAAATGAAGTCGATTATCTATATTTAGATAATGATGACTTAAATATCATTTTTAAGTGCGATGAAAAAGCGCAAAATAAGCAAAGGGAGCATGTCATTAACATCTACCGTGATTTTGAATTTATACCCCTTCAAACAAGCGGCACTTCTTCTCCTAGTAAAGACCATTACTTATTAAAGGCCTATGACTCAAATCATAATCTAATAAAGGAATACACCATCACTGACGCCCTAAGTGGAACTTTTTTTTCTATCACTCTTGACTCATATTATTCATATTATGAATTTTCTTACGTGAATACCGTCAAAAACTTCGATGAAGAAAGAAACGCTTATTACGACGTGAGCCTTTTATTCTACGGCATCGAAATCCTATATTAAAACAGTTGCAAATTTACTTATTTGCATTACAATTAAAGTGCGTTGAAGAAGACAAGATGATATCTTTTCTTAGCCTAGAGAGATGAAGTTTGGTGCAATTCATCCTAAGAATGATATCGTTACCACTTCGGAGCAAGATGAAAACCAATTCATCCGTCGGTCGCGTTAAGACCAATCGAGCGTACATATGAAATATATGTAAATTAAGGTGGTACCGCGCAACGAACGATGCGTCCTTAAGTGGGCGTTTTTTATTTTATAAAAAGGAGAAGAAAATTATGGAATTAGATAATGAAGCATTAAGATTACTTCGTCACTCGACCGCACACGTCCTTGCTGAAGCTGTTTTAAAACTTTATCCGGAGGCTAAATTAGGCATTGGACCGACGATCGAAGAAGGTTTTTATTACGATATTAAATTTGATGAACCAATCGTCGATACCGATTTAGCTAAAATTGAAAAAGAGATGCATAAATTGTTGAGTACGAATCGTAAGATTGAAAAAGAGATCGTCACTTACGAAAAAGCGAAGGAATTATTTAAAGATAACCCTTACAAATTAGAGCTCATCGAAGAATATCATAAAGAAGGTCGTGAATTAAGCATCTATAAACAAGGTAGTTTCTACGATCTATGCGCTGGACCACATTTAGAAGAAACTAAACCGATCAAATATTTTAAACTATTATCTCTTGCTGGTGCCTACTGGCGAGGAGACGTTAAAAATGACCAACTGACGAGAATTTATGGCACGGCCTTTTATTCGCAAGAAGATTTAACTAACTATTTAACTCTCGTCGAAGAAAGGAAGAAAAGAGACCACCGCCTCATCGGTAAAGAGATGAAAATTTTCATGATGTCAGAATATGGTCCTGGTTTCCCCTTCTTTCTTCCTAACGGGATGATCATCCGCGATGAACTAGAAAATTATTGGAAAGAATTACACCGCAAACACGGTTATGAATTCATCTTAACTCCGACGATGCTATCGAAAGAATTATGGCTCACTTCCGGGCATTATGCGAATTATAAAGATAATATGTTCTTTTCTCACATCGATGAAAAAGAATTCGCTATCAAGCCGATGTCTTGTCCAGGAGCGATGCTCGTCTATAAGAATGATTTACATTCTTACCGCGAACTTCCTATCCGCTTAGCGGAACTTGGTCACGTCCATCGTTATGAGGCTAGCGGCGCACTTTCAGGCTTATTTAGAGTAAGAGCGTTCACGCAAGATGACGCTCATATCTTCCTTAGAGAAGATCAATTACAAGATGAAATCATCACTTTATTAAAACTTTACGATACCGTCTATAAACAGTTTAATCTTCCTTATCACATCGAACTATCGACGAGACCTGAAGATAAATATATCGGTAGCATCGATATTTGGAATAAATCTGAACACGCTTTAGAAGAAGCGATTAAACATCTTGGTATTCCTTATAAGATTAACCCCGGTGATGGAGCGTTCTACGGACCAAAACTCGATTTTAAACTCAAAGATAGTATGAATCGTATCTGGCAATGCGGTACCATCCAACTCGACATGAACTTACCGGAAAGATTTGACATCACTTACATCGATCAAAACAATGAAAAAGTTAGACCGATCATGCTCCACCGCGCCATCTTTGGAAGCATCGAAAGATTCATCGGTATTTTAATCGAAAATTATGCCGGTCATTTCCCTCTTTGGTTAGCCCCTGAACAAGTCGCAATCTTGCCAGTCGCTAAACCGCACGAAGAAAAAGCGATAGAAATTGCATCTAAATTAAAAGAACTTAATTTGAGACCAGTCATCTTCACTAGTGAAGAAAAACTTGGCTACCGTATGAGACAAGCCCAAATGAGAAAAATTCCTTATACGATCGTCTTAGGAGATGAAGAATTGAACTCTAGTTCCGTCACTTACCGTAAAGCGATGCAAAAGGAACAAATTAACGTCTCGCTCGATGAATTCATCGCGATGTTAAGAAAAGAAAGAGATGAAAGAAGTTAATTCTAAAATCGTTTTAGATTTTATTCCTCAAAATATTAAAGAAGATGTCTCTTATCATGACCGCATCACGGTTAGAGCTATCCTTCTAGATGAACGTAATTTTATTTGCCTTCATCAAATTAAAAGAGATGATATCTTTGGTAAGTTAACTTACTTAGAAACACCAGGTGGAGGCAAAGAAAAAGAAGAGTCTTTAGAAGATGGCTTAAGAAGAGAAATCTTAGAAGAATTAGGTTACACTATCGAAATATTAGCCTATCTAGGCGAAGTAAAAGATACTTACGATTTAATTAAGCAAAGAAATGATGTCCACTTCTTCTTAGCCAAAATTAAAGAAGATACGCATCACTTACACCGCGTCTCAAGAGGTGATTCACTCATCGAAAAATCGTTGAGACTTCCATTAAAAGAAGTGATAAAAAGATATGAAAATTACGAAGATCAACCACTTCTTAACGTAGTTAAAAGACGCGAATTACCGTTTTTTAAAAATTTAGTTGATAAATTAGACATATTAGTCTAATATATTCATTGCGAAAACGTAGAAAGAAGAAAGCCCATTTCTCACCAGATTGACTAAAGTTAATTGGTTGACGCTACGATATCAGAATAATTTGATATTTGACGGGCTCTCTTCGGGTCCGTTTTCTTATTGAAGGAGGCTGATTAATATCTATAACAACAATCTTCCACAAGGTAAAAAACCTAATCGTCAAGACGAACTAGTGAACGAGAGAATTCGCTTCAACGAAGTACTTCTCATCGGTCCGAAAGGTGAGCAATTAGGAGTCGTCTCACGTCGCGTCGCTTTAGAGACAGCGGAACGTTACGAATTAGACCTATTTTGCGTCGCCCCTAACGCTAACCCACCCGTGTGCAAAATCTTAGATTATGGTAAACATCGTTTCGAAGCCCAAAAGAAAGCGAAAGTTGCTAAGAAAAATCAAAAGATCATCCAAACTAAAGAAGTACAATTGACACCGATGATCGGTGAACATGACTTACTAGTAAAAGTGAAAGCCGCTATCCGCTTCTTCGAAGATGGTAGCCGCGTCAAAGTTGGCGTCAGATTCCGTGGCCGTCAATTAGCCCATCCGGAAGTCGGTCAAGAGACGATTGAAAAATTTATCGACTTAGTGAAAGATTATTCCGTCGTAGAAAAAGCCCCCTACATGGAAGGTAAATGGCTCAACGCTATCTTAGCTTCCAAAATCAAGAAATAGTAAGAAAAGGAGAAAAGATCATGCCGAAGATGAAAAGCAAAAAAGCTTTAACCAAAAGAGTTAAAGTAACTGGAACCGGTAAATTGGTCCGCCACAGCGCTTACACCGGTCACAACAGTCATCAAAAAACGACCAAACAAAAGAAGAGACTTTCCAAGGCGAGTGTCGTCGATCATAGCGACTACAAGCGCATTAAGGATCTCATCCAATAAGAAGGAGGATAGATAAACTATGGCAAGAGTTAAAGGTGGTCCAAAGACCCATTTAAGACGTAAAAAAGTATTGAAGATGGCCAAAGGTTACTATGGCTCCAAACATCTTCTTTACAAGACGGCAAAAGAACAAGTCATGCATTCATTAAATTATGCATACGCTCACCGTCGTGAAAGAAAAAGTGATTTTAGAAAATTATGGATTCGTCGTATCAATGCGGCCTGCCGTATGCACGATATTTCCTATAGCCGTTTCATGAATGGCTTAAAAGTAGCGAACATTAATCTCAACCGTAAGATGCTCGCTGAAATCGCTATCGCTAATCCTGACGATTTTAAATCGCTCGTCGATCAAGCCAAAAAAGCACTAGCGAAATAACAATTCCCTGTTATTCATCAAACTAAAGTGGGTTTCAATAATCCACTTTTTTTGTTATATTTAAATTATGAGAAATAAATTTCATTTTCTCTTAGCTAAACTAAGCATATTTTTATTAATACCTTTTACTTTATCATCTTGTTATTTTATAGGCATTTTACTAAGTGAACACCCTAAAACTGAAGCAGATGAAATCATGATACAAGAATATTATGAACAGTTTGTGCTTCCTAAAGATCCTTATGCAAAATTAGAAGATGTCGATTATTATGAATTTTTATCATCCACTGCTAGCGATGAACATAAATTAAGCATCTTTTGCGTTTGGCAAGTATTTGAAGATACTTCTGAATGGTCTTTAAAAATCGAGAACATAATTTTTTATTTCTATCACAAAATTGAATTTTTTGTTTTTGACCTAGCGGATTTATCATTTCATAACATTCAAGAAAAAGTAGAGGAAGGAATATTTAGCCTAAAGGAAGTAACTAGGCTCTTCGAATACTTTGAATATTATAAAAATAGATTCACAATTGTTTGAAAGGAAAAACACATATGAAAAAAATGTTACTTGCACTTTTAATTTCAACTTCTGTCATGCAATTCAATGTTATTAGTATTGAAAAGAATGATACAGAAATAGAAGAAAATAAAACTTCTCAAAAATATGAAGTAACCGCGCCAGATTGGAGTAGAGAACAATATTTGAAATATTATTTTGAAAATGATATATTTCCTTCTAATTCTCCTGACGGTACTGACACGAAACTAACTTCTGGTCTTATACAGCCTTATTTAACATCTAAATATGGCGCAGGACATATTTGGTCAATAGATGAAAATGAAAGCAACACGGTTGAAACTACTTATGGTGGTATTCCTTCAAATACTTTCGAATCGAATTCGATTTTACAAGATGCTAAAGAAGAATCAACTATAAAAGATTATGAATACATCGGGTGTGGACCAATAGCTTTAATAACACAAATAGATTATCTAGTTAAATATGCAGGATATTCACAATTTATCGCAGATTACGAAGAAAATGAGCAAAGAAAAAATTTCTACATAGACCTTTTTAATACTATTACAACATATCCATCAAATGGAGTACCTGCCAATTATTTAGAAATGATGGGTATAACCTTTCCTGATGGAACTTTTACTTTTCCCTTCGATTTAGTCAATGGTGCCAGCCAACTTTTTCTTAATTACAATATCACAACAGGAATAGGACATGAAGAAGTAAATCCTGATGGAACATATCGTAAGATGATGGAAATATATGGTGATTTGGCACCATCAATCTTGCCTTACGAAGATAAGATAATTAATCTGGTGTCATCTATAGATTCAGGCATGCCAGTTATTTGGTGGACTACAAATTATGCTGGTGAATTTTCTAATCACTATATGAATATTTTTGGCTATGAACTATGGAGAGGCGTAGATTCAAGCGGTAACGAAATTACTCAACTATTTTTCAAACTGCGCAATAATGGTGGTAGTGATGTTATCCATTATATGGATAGCGAAATGCTTATGGGAGTAAATTCTGGTTTTATTTTCTTTGAAGAACAATTAGCAAAGATTACGATAAAATCTGAAGACTATGAATACACTCAAAGATATAATAATGAGGTATCTGCCCATACACTAAATGTCGATGGAATAAATGTTAATGTCGAAAGATTAAGAACTGGATACATCAACGAAACAGGCTTTACAGGAACTGGAAAATGGTATTTAACTATGTCAGCTATCAAAAAAGATGCTGGACTAGCATATATCAAATATTCAGTGCCTTATCCAATAAACTTTATTTATTTCGATATTAGTTTTTGGAGTACAGTAGAAGGAATTGATTTATTTCAAGATGTTGTTGCTCTAGAATACAAAGATTCTAATGAAAATTGGGTGAGAGGGATTGATTTTTTAAATTCTGGACGAAGCGATAATGGTAGTATATCTTGTGCAAAACATATGCCTGATAAATTTCGATATGATTTTCCTTATGGTACTACCGAATTTAGATTTATTGTATCATCTGAAATAACGACAAGTTCAACCAATAATAAAGGTCGGGTAGTGTTGGGAGATTTAGGAATCGTATTTAGTTCAAATGATCCTGACAAAAGCGAGTTATATATCACAATCTCGACAAGAGATAATCACTCTTGGATCGAAATTTATAATAATTCTCCTAACGCTGTACTTGTAGGAAACTATATTCTTCAACCATTTGAAGCGATGACTATTGGACTATTTGGCCAAGGAAAGCACATTGGTGTTATGTACAATTATGAATATTATGAAGAACTAGTTCTTAGTGTCGTAGCATCAAGTTCATCGATACTATGCAGTTTACCAGGCTCAGCTTGGATTATAGCATCATCTTCCTCTTCGTCATTTGGCTCTTCAGATTCCGAATCTGAACATGGCACTTTTTTAGAGGGCCTTATTGGACTCCTTTCTTGGCTAACTGATAAAATATTTGAAGCTATTATATTGTCATCTAAGGATGGAAGATATTCATTAACAGAAGTAACAGATGATATGTCTTGTCTAAATGAAATAGGTGAGATTCTAGAACATGAAAATAATATCTGGTGGCCACATTATAATTGTTCACATTTTGCCATTGAGATATGGAACATAGTATCTGATAAAAAGATAGAAGCTAATTTCATACAAACGCCTTCCGATTTAAAAAATAAAATATTGCAATACAATGGTGAATACATAATTGATAGAAACTTGCAAGGTAGTTGCGAACAAGTTGGCTACTATACAAATTATGCCAATAAAGAATTTAAATATGTTTGGGAGGATTAATTTATGCAACTAAAGAAGATGTTTGGATGGCTCTTAGGCTCCGCTATATTTATTGCTACCGTAAGCATTTTTCTCATCACTTTTGCTGTTATTTACGCAGACTGTGCCATGTATTGTGCAATGAATCCTTTATCTTTTTATTGGCTAGGGACTTTAGATATTGCTTTCTTATATGCATTACTATTTATTTTCTTCTCTTTATTAGCCATTACAATCTTTATTTTCTTAGTAGTTTCACTCACTAAAATTAAAAAGAAAATTAACGATATTAATTACGATTTAAATCCATTTATTTTGAAACTAAAAATTAACATCTTCCGCTTTGGCGCAATATTGATGTTAATCGCATCTATATTCGCCGCTATTTACTTAATTTATGTCGTTTTATTCCCTAATTTTTTAAATCAGTTCGATCCGGTAGTGATCAATATGTATTATTATGCATTCTATAATTATTATTACGCATATTTAATTCCCACAATTATATTCTTAGTGCTATTTATAAGTGCAACCATCACTTTATTTATCTATACGAAAAAGACTAAAAAATTAATGGTTAAAAAATCTTAGATAAATAATTAAAATTATTTAAGTCTTATAGTTTCGATATTTTTAACGCATTCATCCACAAGGGAAGCATAATCAAATTTATTTTCGAACGCTAAAACTTTATCAAGATGTGGTTTAGTTTTAGGCTGCTTGGGAGTAAAAATTGTACAGCAATCTTCATATGGCCTAATCGAAATATCGTAAGTATTAATTTCTTTTGAAATTTTTATTACTTCAACTTTATCATAAGTCGCAAGTGGACGAATAATTACTTCATCTGCAACACCAGAAATAACTCTCATCGATTCGAGTGTTTGAGACGCTACTTGACCGATCGATTCACCAGTCGCGGTAGCGAGTAAATGTCTATTTTTAACGACCTTACAAGCGATACGTATCATCATGCGACGCATAATTGTAATAGCGTAACTTTCATTCACATGACGATAGATTTCTTCTTGTAGTTTGGTGAAAGGAACAATATGTAAATAAACGTGATTTTGATTAGAAGAAATAACGTTTAATAAATCTTTAACTTTATCGATGACAGCGACGTTTGTGTAAGGTGGAGAAGCAAAATGTAAATATTCTAGATGAACCCCTCTTTTAAGTAATAATGAAGCCGCGACAGGAGAATCAATTCCACCACTTATAAGCATTAACGCTCCACCCATCGTGTTAGAAGGATATCCGCCTAATCCTTTGATAGTTTCTAGAAAAATATAGGCAAAATGCGGCCTAATTTCGATAGATAAAAGATAATCAGGATGATGAACATCTACTTTATAATGACTATTTTTTAAAATTTTAGAAGCGACGAGGCGATTGATTGAATCAGAATTGATAGGAAAAGTTTTATCAATTCTTCTAGTGTAAACTTTAAATGTGTTTTGTTTAGAAGCGTTCATTAAAAGTTTAAAACTACTTTCAATAATATTTTCTTCAGTGGCATCAATTTTATTAGCTAAAGAAAAAGAATAAATTCCAGAAATATTTTTTAATTGGCTAATCAAATTTTCTTTATCAACATTTTCTTCTAATTCTAAATAGATATGATCATGTGCCTTGATAAATTTAATTCCTTCATTATCAAGATTATTTTTCATGTTATAAAATAAACGATTGACGAAATCTTTCTTATTTTTACCTTTCGTATAAAGTTCGCCAAAACGAATAATAATCGTATCAAATTGGTTCATAAACTAAGCCTTTCTAATAAATTTGTTAAGGTCTTTAAAAAGATATCGATATCTTCTTTTTTATTATCGTAACCTAAGGAGAGACGAATAGAATTTTCCGCTCTAAAAGTATCTTTAAACATAGCGTAGATGACGTAAGACATCTTCGATTTTTTGGCTGAACAAGCACTAGAGGTCGAAACGTAAATTCCCTCGTTAGATAAAGCTTCCACTAAGACGGAAGCACGCATCTTTTTAAGCGAAAAATTGATGATAAAACTTGAACCATCTCTCAAAGAATTTAAAATGAGAAATTTATCTAATTTTAAAAGCCCATCATAAAGTTTATCGTGTAGTGATTTCATTCTTAAATAATTCTTATCAAGAAGATTAAAAACATTAGAGATTGTGTAATTTAACACTAAATCTTTTTCGACGTCTTCCGTCCCACTTCTAAAACTTGCTTCTTGTTCTCCACCATAAAATAAAGGAGAAAAGATAATATTTTTACGATAAATTAACGCTCCACTACCTTTTAACCCATGGATTTTATGAGCGGAAAAAGATAATAGATCAATATCTTTAAATTCTAGTTTATGATGACCGATCGCTTGCGCGATATCGACGTGGAAAAAAATAGTTGGAAAATTTTTAAGATAAGAGGCTATCTCTTCGATTGGATTGATCGCTCCAGTTTCATTATTGATAGCCATAATAGAGACGAGTATCGTATCTTTTCTTACATGCTTTTTTAATTCTTCTAAAGTAACTACTCCTTCCTTATTAGGAGAAAGATAAGTTACTTCAAAGCCTAAATCTTTTTCAAGATGAAAAAAGACGTTTGAGACGGAAGGATGTTCAACACTCGTGGTAATAAGATGTTTTCCGCGGTTTTGATATTTATTTGCTATTCCTTGGATCGCTAAATTATTAGCCTCCGTCGCTCCACTTGTGAAGATGAGTTGATGAGACTTATCTAAATTTAATAATTTTAAAGTATCTAATCTAGCTTTTTCTAACATCTTAAAGACGTTATAACCACCTAGATGTGGACTAGATGGATTTAATAAATCCATATTTAAATATGAAACATATTTTTCTTTCACCGCTTCATCTAATTTTGATGTCGCCGCGTTATCGAAATTAATCATGCATTAGAGGCCTTATTTTTTTCGCTAGATTCTAAACTTGAAAGAAGCGCACGCGTATCGAAATATACTCTTTCAAAATCGCCGGCAAAATATCTTTGTTCGAATGTTTGTAATTGTTTATTTAAATTGTTGAAACGTTGTCTAGACCTATTCGCATAAACGATCGAGGTTTCGGCTAAGACACCCATATTGTAAGTTTTTTCAATTTCTGAGATGATACGAGAAGAAAGACGATTAAGTTCTTCTAAAGAAGTCATGACTTTGATGACGTCGATCGGTAAAACTTTCAAAGTCTCATCGATCGTCTTAATTAAGCCATAGGCTTTATTCATCTCATCTTCGTAAATATCGATGCTTGGAATCGCTAAATCGCGAATCTTTTTTGCTCCTCTTTTTAAATTGATATAAATCGCGTGGATCGTTTGATAAGCTTCTTCAGTATGCGTCTTTAAAGAAGCAAGGTAATGAGTGAAAGCATCCATCGATTCGAAAGCTTCATCAGCTTTCGCTTCTAATTCGTTCATATGTGTCACAAGAATCGTATAAGGTTGTCTTGTTGAAGAGTGGACGTAATTATCTAATACTCGCTTTGCGGCCCCTACTTCATTAATTTGATTTTTAATTTCTTCAAGACGATTTTCCGATTCCGCGTTAATGATGTAAATCTTACGAATTTCTGGTAAGGTATGGCACATCTTCATGAAACGTTTTTCCAAATTAGAAACGATTTGATAAAGTTCTTCATATCTTGCATCGAAAGAATCTTTCGCTTCTTTTTCTTTTTCAAATTGTTCACCATATTCATCAATCTTATTTTCAATAATATTAAGTTTTTCTTGTAGACCACGAACTTTTAAAACTTTAAGATCACGCATGATATCCGCAAGTTCGACATGTAGTTCATTTAATCCAGATTTAACCATTAAATGGTTAAGTGGAACATCCATCGCTTCTAATTTTTCTTTGGCTTGTTCGACTTCGCTTAATTTTTCAGGTAAAACTGAAGTCGTAAGAGCGACGATTATCGGAGCGATAGTCAAGGCTTCTTTTAAAGCTTCTAAAGTTTGTTTAATGCCATCTAATAGGCGATTAGCCTCATCATATTCCGCTCCATCCACTGCCACATCGACGTTCATAAAATCTTTATCGATGGCGTTGAAGACATGCTCAAAAGAAGAAGCAATCAAAGCTAAATCGACGCTCTTTGAGAAATAATCTTGCTTAACTCCTCTTAGCTGTTCTTTAATAAGTAAAGCTTTTTGATGCGCATCTTCTTCCGGTCTTAAAACACTATTAATTTCGCTATCGAATTTAAGCATGTTCGTCTCGTAATTAGCGATGACTTGCTTGGCGTCAGGTAGATGAGCTTTACAAGATTTAAAATCTTTCTTACCTAAATCATCATCAAGAATCTTTAGTTGATGGCTAGCTTTAACATCATCTTTATCTTTAAGACGATTAAATGATTCCATGAATCGAACGTAAGTATCTGAATAAAGTAAGTTCGTACGCGAGATTAGTTCTAATCTTCTAACACTTTGCGCACATTTACCAATTAATAAAGCATGAAAATAATCATATTTACGGTGTAATTCTTTGACGTTAGATGAAATTCTTTTTCGACTAGCGAAAAATATCCCTAACCCAGCAATAACGAGAACGAGGATTAAGCCTCCGACAGCGATTAATGATATTTCTAAAATTCCAATGAGACTAAACATAGTAAATTTATTATAGCAACAATTTTTAAAATTTGAATATTTTATATTCATAAATAATAAACATTCTAACTTATACATAGTATAAATTTTCATTGACTAACCTATCTTAATCGTGCAATAATATTTCTCGCATGTAAAGTAGCAGGTAAATACCACTCGACCGACGTCTTGACCTTCGCGGGACAAAGTAACCAAAGCTCAAAGGTGAAAAGTTAATATCAAGACATCCGGGGTGAGGAATTTATCCCTTCGAAAATATGCAATATTTCAGGAAGGAGGAAAAAAGACATGAGAGATCGTAGTTCCACTTGGAAAAAATCACGTCGCTTAGAATTCTCGATCTTAGAAAATGGTAAAGAATTCAAGAAACGTAAATATGGTCCAGGTCAACACGGTAATGACCGTAAGAAAAAACCATCTGAATATGGTAAGCAATTGATCGAGAAACAAAAACTTCGTCACATGTACGGTGTGAACGAAAAACAATTCCGTCGTCTCTTCCAAATTGCTAAAAAATCTAAAGATGTTACCGGTTTAGCGTTCATGCACATCTTAGAGAGCCGTCTAGATAACGTCGTCTATCGTCTCGGCTTCGCAAGAACTCGTAAAGGTGCAAGACAAATCGTCAGCCACAACCACATCTTGCTTAACGGTCAAAGAGCAAATATTCCAAGCATGCTCGTCAAGGTTAATGACGTCGTATCCGTCAAGCCTGGTCACGACTTAAAAGTGATCAAGGAAAGTCTTGAAGCGAACAAAAACGCTTGTGCTTGGGTCGAAGTTGACGCTGAAAAACTAAGCGGTAAGCTCATCCGTTTACCAGAACGTAATGAATTACCTAAAGATATCAACGAAGCGCAAATCGTCGAATACTACAACCGTTTGCTCTAATTCTAATTTATCTAGCCAAAATGAAAGGACAGCCATACGGCTGCCCTTTTTCTTTGCTTACTTTATTTATAAATTAAATATGTTTAACAAGATAATAGTTTTTCTTCCCTCGTTTGATGAGGTGATATTCATCAAATAAAGCATTGGATTTATCGATGACTAAATTAGGATCATTAACTTTTTCACCGTTCAAACGAATCGAACCACCGTTTAAAAATTCTCTTGCTTCGCGTTTAGATTTAGCCGCCCCAATATGGATTAGCAAATCTTCTAATTTTAAATCTTCCTTAACTTCGACCATGAAGGAAGAGAAAATATCTTCAAGCTGAGCTTTATTTAACTGAGAAATTTCGCCGCTAAAGAGAATATTAGACATTTCCTTTGCTTCTTTAGCCGCTTCTTCACCATGAATTGTCTTCGTTACTTCGTAGGCTAAAGTTTCTTGCGCTAAACGAAGATGAGGGGCTTTAAGATGTTCTTCGCTAATGCGTTCGATTTCTTCTTTAGAAAGGAAAGTAAATATCTTTAGGTAACGAAGCGTATCTTCATCGCTCGTATTGATAAGATATTGATAAAGTTTATATGGACTTGTGAGTTCTTTATCTAAAAACAACGCTCCATCTTCCGATTTACCAAATTTTCTTCCGTCACTACGCGTAATTAAAGGTGCGGTTAAAACTTCAACTTCGGCATCGGTTCCACGCACTTTTCTAATGAGCTCAAGCCCACTTGTAAGATTGCCCCACTGGTCGCTTCCGCCAATTTGAATATGACAATTTTTAACGTCGTAAAGATGTAAGAAATCGATCGATTGTAAAATCATGTAAGAAAATTCGCTATACGAAATTCCAACATTTAATCTCGAAGCGATGATATCTTTTGAAAGCATGTAATTGATGGAAAAATATTTACCATAATCTCTTAAGAAATCGATGACTTTTAAACTGCCTAGCCATTCGTAGTTATCGACTAATTCTCCTTTATTAGAATCGCTTAAATCTAAAAATCTTTCCAGTTGTTTTCTAATACAATTACGATTATTTTCTAGCGTCTTAACGTCGAGTAAATTTCTTTCTTGCGACTTACCGCTTGGATCACCAATCATCCCAGTCACACCACCGACGACAGCGATTATTTTATGACCAGCGCGTTGTAGACGCATGAGGATAGAAATCATGACAAAATTTCCTAAATGCATACTTTTCGCACTCGGATCAAAGCCACAATAAATCGTCTGTTTACTTTCAAGTAACTTCGCTAAAGCTTCTTCATTTGAACAATCTTTGAGTAAGCCTCGCCATTTTAATTCTTCTAAGATATTATGCATATTTTTTTCTCCTTAATATTGTGCTTCGATTGGATAGGGAACTTTTTTAAGACGGCTAGAAGCTATTTCTTTTCTACCTTCTTTTGCTTGTGGCTTTCCATCTAAATTTACTAAATCTCCAGTGAAACCACAAGTCATATTGTTGACAAAATAGGTGCCGACACCATAGGTGTCAACAGGCACTCCTTCCTTCGTCCATTCATCAATTTTTTCTTTTGAAAAGGAACTAGAAACGATAATTTTAACGTGATTAAATCCTTCTTTATCTAAGGCTTCTCTTAAGGCATAAATTAATTGTTTACAGACACCATGTGGATCAAAGCCAGATGTATCTTTATCATCGAAATAATGATCGATGAGCGATTTAGAAGTATCGACTCTCACCGCGTTAAGTTTATCTTTTAAGTGTCTTGCTAAAAGTAAAGAATCTCTTACCACATCATTATGATAATCAATTAAGGCGGTTAACTTTTCTTCAGGATAAGCTTTTAAATATGCTTCGCTAGCCTTGATGATATCGCCTCCACAAATTTCAATTAAGGCGTGTGGCATCGTCCCACTACCTTTTCCACCCCACCATAAGCCTTGGGCATCGGTAGAAACTTTCGTGATACCACCGACGTAAGTAGCGTAGCCATCACCGACTTGCGTCAAATAATCATCTTGTCTATCCGCCATAGAGAATACGTTCGTCCCTCTTGCAGCTAAAACTACTTCATGAACATTGGTAGCCACACTTGTACGTCTTGCTAAAATTCCATCGATTAAAGATTCAAGATAACCAAAATCTTCATAACGACCTTTAATTTTTAACACTGGTTCGTTCGCACTTATCATATCCCCATCTTCTAAAGCATAAATTTCTAAATCTTCAGGGTGCTTAGCGAACGTATGAATAAGAGCGATAACTTCATCTAAGCCACAGACCATCGCTTGTTCACGACGTTGAAAAAATTGCATCGTGACGATGTGACCAGGAAGTAAAGATTCGACGATATGATGCGATTTTAAAAAGTAATTCGCGGAGAAAAAACCATCTTTAATTCTTGCATCAAATTTAAAGGTTTTATTCGTTAATCTCGCTAATTTGCCGCTCTTTTTTAGTTCAATCTCTTCCATAAACCGTTTCCTTTCGTAATCTTAAAATGACTTCTTTATCAAGTTTTTTAATGAGGTTAACTAAAGAAATTCTTGCTACCTCATAATCTCTTCCATCGATGATAGAAGAAGGCGAATGAATATTTCTTGCACATAGACAATGTGATAAAAGGAGGACACCGTCGTAGGCTAGTTGAACTTTTGAGCCATCTGTCGTGCCCGCAGATTGAAAATATTGATAAGGAAGTTTTAATTCGTTTAACGTATCGATTTGAAGATCGAGCAAGGCTTTATTTGCGATGACGCCACGGTCAAGATAACGAATTAAGACGCCATCACCTAATCTACCATTAGAGTTTTTATTACCATCGTAGTCGTTCGCTGGAGAACAATCTAAGATGATGCAAATATCAGGTTTAATCATATGCGATAAAGTGATCGCACCACGGCAACCAACTTCTTCTTGAACGGTCGCACCTACATAAAGGTTAACATTTAATTTTTCTTCATTTAATGCATCTAATAAATCTAGACCCAAAGCACAGCCATATCGATTGTCGAATGCTTTAGCGAGATAACGGTTCTTACCAATTTTCTTAAAATTCCCTTCTTCGACGATCATATCGTTAACGCTTACACCAGCCTTAATTGCTTCTTTTTCACTAGAAAAGCCAAAGTCAAAAGTTAAATCAGATGATTTGATATCTTTATTAGGGCCGCCTAGATGAGGCGCTAAAGCGGAGACGCTACCATAATATTTTTTATTATTTTTCGTCGTTAAAATAAGACGAGAACTAGGGAGTCTAGATAAGGTGATACCCCCGACCACATTAACGCTTATTAGGCCGTTTGGTAAAATTTGTTTCACGATGAAACCAACTTCGTCCATATGGCCGATTACTAAAACCTTTGGTAAACTTTCGTCCGCCTCTTTTTTATGAGCGACGATCGAACCTAATTCATCGTATTCGACGACTAAATCGTGCTTTAAATATGCTTTTTTAAGATAATTTCTTACTTCATCTTCACGTCCAGAAATGGCGTCAAGTGAGGTTAATTCTTTTAAATATTTGACTGATTTTTTATCGATTTTAATCATAACTTACCTCGACTTTGTACATCTTTTTTCCAATCTTCATATACTTTTCTTCGTAATTAGACATCGGACCGGAAGAAATTAAGTAATTTCTCTCCAGTGCTAATATCTTAAAACCTTCTTGTTCAAAAGTCATCACACTATCGTCAAAAAGTTCTAAATGATCCGTTTTTAAGATGACTCTACCACCAGGCTTCAATATCTTTTTATAGATGTCTAAAAATCTTTTTGACGTCAATCTTCTTTTATGATGACGAATCTTTGGCCATGGGTCAGGAAAATTTAAATAGATAGCGTCAAATTTCATCTTAGAAGGTAAAACTTCCTCTAAATTAGAAGCATTACCGATATAAAAATAGACGTTAGGAATATTTTCTTCGATGATCTTTTTCATAGCGATGGCCCCACACGTCTTATTTAATTCGACACCGACAAAATATGTCTCTTCGTATACTTTTGCCATCCTTAAAAGAAAGTCACCTTTACCCATACCTATCTCTAAAATATGTTGATGATAATTACTATAATTATCAACTGCGCTAGGTGAAGTGATCATTCTTTCTTTGTTAGCGATTAAATATGGTTCCGCCCAAGGCTTATATTTTTGTCTCATAATTCCAATAAATTTAATAATGCTTCATAATAAATATGCATAGCTCGTTTCATCTCTTCGACATCATAAACTTCATCCGCTCCATGCATATGGCAATCTTTATTGGTAAGAGCGGGTCCAAAAGCGACGCAGTTTTTCACTTCTTTTGCGTAAGTCCCTCCCCCAATAGCGAGTGGCTTGGCGTCTTTTTCACCACTTATTTTTTGATAAGCTCCAAGTAAAGTTTTTACTAGGACTCCATTCGGGTCAATATATAAAGGTGAAGCATAACTATCTTCTTTATAAACGAACTTATCTTGCTTTTTAATATTTTCCACAATTTGGGCGTAAGTAATTAAATGTGGATGACGGTAATCGATACCAATCATTAATTTATTATCTTTATAATTTGCTAAACCAATATTTAAAGACGTTGAACCTAATTCTTCATCTTTGATATAGATATTTAAGCCTTGACCTTCTTGATCAGAAAGTAAGGTATAAAGTTCTTTTAATTCTAGTTCATCGTAATATTCACCTATCACCTTAATAGCGATTAAAAAGGCATTCTTACCAAGTAAAGGTAAAGAGCCATGCGATGCTTTTCCTAAAAAAGAAATGGTCTTATCATCGATTAAATTATAATCAATTTTATTTTCATCTAAAAATTTAATAAAATTTTTATCTTCATCATTTAGTCTTATAGTAGCCTTATCGATACAAATATTAAAAGCATTACCAGCTTCGATAGTAGAAATTTTTTTTAGATGCATATCTAGATTTAAATAAAAATGTAAAATTCCTTTTTCACTATAAATCAAAGGGAAATCCGCATCAGGAGTAAAAGCATATTTTGGTTCCTCTTTTTTAAGCGTTTCAAAATAATATTTTAAACAAGATGAACCTCTTTCTTCATCTCCTCCGATGACGAGTCTTATCTTATGATTTTTAATCTTATTTTGCTCTTTTAAAATTTTTAAGACGTACATGATTAAGACGAGCGGTCCTTTATCATCGATGACCCCTCGCCCATAAATTAAATTATCTACGCGCGTTAGGCTAAAAGGTGGATGATGCCATTCACCTTCTGCGCTTACGACATCGGTGTGAGCAAAGATACCGATGAGGTCACCTTCTCCACCGACATCAATTTCTAAGACGCGGTTATCATAAATTCTTGCCTTATCAAAGCCTAAACGTAACGCTTCTTCTTTTAAGAAGGCTAATGCATCGCTTACTTTTTTTCCATAAGGATGAAGTTCACTAACGCTAGAAGGATCATAGACGCTAGGAATAGCGATGAGCTTAGAAAGCGTATTTAACATATTTTCTTCTTGTACTTCGATGAATGCTGGAACTTTTTTCATAATCATTTTCTTACCTTTCTTCATTTTTAAACGTAATCTTGAGGCTGGCTTTAATAATGGAATCGAGATGAGCGGCACTAAGACGATAGCTAAAGAAATTTCTACGACGCAGTTCAATGTAAAGATAGCGGATAAAACAGCGAAAAACGTCGTATCTTGATCAGGCATAAAAGCGTAAAGTAAGGGAATGACCATCGCAGTATGAAGTAAAGTTAATAGTCCACTTAAGACCCCGCTTAAAACACTAAAGCCTACTTTATTATGCACTTTATTTCTAATAAGTTGAAATAAAACGCCTGCTAAAAAACCGAAGATGACACGCGGAAGAATAGAAATTAAAGGATTGACGAATAAGTAATCAGCGACGCTCGCGGGCATCGTCAAAGCTTTAAATAAAGAACATAAGCCAAAAGCTAAACCAAAAATCGTCCCTTCGATGATGCCGAATAAAAACGCCCCTACTAAGACGATGAGATGAATGGTCGTAAAAGAAATTGGACCAATGGTAATAAAACCTAGGTTAGGAATAAAAGTAAATAAAGCGATCAAAGCGATGAACATCGCATCGACGCACATGCGAAGTATTTTCTTATCGGTTGCGATCATAGATGTCAAATAATCCTTTTAAGACGAGATGATGGTCGAATAGATAGGAACTTGGAAGTAGACCTTTTAAGATATTAGAATAACCCCCTGTAATAATTTTGTTTAAAGGATAACCTAGTTCATCTTGGATCATTTTCGCTAAGCCAGTGATGAGGGCAATCGTTCCATTGACCGCGCCACTATTTAAACTAGCGACAGTGTTTTTTCCGATGACACTTTCCGGTTTTTCAAAGGAAATATCCATAAGTTGCGCGGCTTTTTCCGCTAAAGCGTCAAAACTGACCTTGACGCCAGGATAGATGATGCAGCCAACTAAATCTTCATTTTTATCGACGACGATAAATTTTGTCGCAGTACCTAAATCGATAATTAAGGCTGGAGCTAAATTCATCTTTTTTATCGCTGCCCCTGCGCATAATAAATCTTGTCCAAGTTCTTGGGGATGATCAATTTTAATTCTTATTCCACTTTTTAGATGTCTAGAAAGTAAAGTTGGACTTACTTTAAAAACTTTTTCTAATGCCCGAGCGATCCTTCTAGTAATAGAGGGAACGACGCTTGCGATATAAATCGCTTCGATATCTTTTATATCGATGTTATCGTTTAAAAGTGAATTGAAACTTAAATAATATTCATCACCCGTCTTCGTTAAAGACGTATTAAAAAGATAAGTTTTAATAATCTTACCTTCTTTAAAAATGCCTAAATCGATGCAGGTGTTACCAATATCGACGCATATGATCATAAATGTTTACCTCCGCTACAATCTCAATGAACTTGAGTATCGTGCCTGCTATCATTATAAATAATTTAGTTTGAATATCAATTTTTATATTAATATAATTGAAGCATGAAAAAATATCCTTTATTAATATTACTCCCTATAATCACCCTTACTGCTTGCGATGATGGCGCTTATCACGCTGAACGCGCTGACGCTTTAAAAAGTGAATTAATAAGTGTCTCTACTTCTTACTTAAGCGATTTAAACGCTATCGAATACGCTATCGATAATTTAGAGATGTTTATGACGATGAGCGATTCAACTAACGCAGTAAGTGAAGACCTTGAAATTGAAATAAGCGAGGATGATCATGACGATTATTCATTAGTGATGAAAGAAAAAAATGAATCTAATCAAACTAAGGTTATACAAGGCTCCACCAATTTAAAAATATCGCTTCTTACGAGCGCGATCGCACCAAAAATTGACGTCGACTTCTACGTTGAAAATGATGCCGCTTACGCTCATTTTAAAGACACTAGCGTTCTCGATTTAAGCGAAATATTATTAGAATCCTATTTAGAAAATGTCGATATAACATTCCCAGAAAATGGTAAGATTTACGTCAATTTATCTATTTTTCAAGGCTTAGATAATGTAAGTGACGCTTTAGGCGTCTTCACCATCTTAAATACGATTCCATTTTTCGATACGCCTTATGCTTACACGGAAGAAGAGATGATAACTTTATCATTTTCTTTAGGTAAAAGACATATCGCTATCTTAGAAGCGGAAGCTAGTTTAGAAGCCCAAGGACAAACGTATAAAGATATCAATCAAACTGCATTTGATGAGATGGTGCAAGATAACTTAACCAACTTACAAAGTATGAACTTAAATTATTTTTATCTAGATTTCCATTTCGATGAACAAACTATTTATAGTTTCGACGTCGATTTTAATGCCACTCAACCGATCGAAAATCAAACGAGTCAAGAAAAGATGACCACTAATATTACTTTTGAAACGATCTTATTAAATAAAAATGAGGGCGTCACCATAAACGCCCCCACCGATTTAAATGAATATACGAGCGTAGAAATCGCTTAACTTACGACGATTGAAATAATCTTATGTTTGATGACGATGATCTTTTTAATTTCGTGACCGTCCGTATATTTTTTGATTGTTTCTAAATTTAAAGCCATTTCTTTCATCTTCTCTTCTTCGATGTCGACATCGACTTCTAAAGTCGCACGAAGTTTACCGTTCACTTGGATAGCGATGGTGACAGTGTTTTTCTTAAGATAACTTTCTTCGTAAGTTGGCCATTTTGCTTCGCTTAATGAACCGTTATGAGCAAGCATTTCATACATCTCTTCCATGAGGTGAGGTGAAACAGGTGAAAGCATGATGATAAGACCTTCTAAATAAGGGCGATAAATGCTCTTAGCTTTATATAATTCATTCGTTAAAACCATGAGCTGCGCTAAAGCGGTATTATATTGTAAGTTTAGATAATCTTCCGTTACTTTTTTCACGCTAAAATGGTAGACGTAATCTAAGGAATGATCATTTTCTTCAACGATTTTATTTTTAAATTCATCGCTCTCTAACAAACGATAGACGCGGTCTAAATATTTTCTTGCCGCTTCCACCCCGTTATCGTTCCAAGGTAAGGAAGCTTCAAGCGGTCCCATGAACATTTCAAAGAAACGTAAGGCGTCCGCCCCAAATTGTTCGATTAGTTCATCAGGATTGACGACGTTACCGCGCGATTTGGACATCTTTTCGTAGTTGCTACCTAAAATCATCCCTTGATGGAACAATTTCTTAAATGGCTCTTTACATTTGACGATGTCATGATCATATAAAACTTTATGCCAGAATCTAGCGTAAAGAAGATGTAAGACCGCATGTTCCGCCCCACCAACGTAAAGATCGACCGGTAACCAATGTTCGATTAGTTTTGGATCAGCTAAGGCGTGAGCGTTATGTGGGTCTAAATATCGGATGTAATACCAACATGATCCCGCCCACTGCGGCATCGTGTTAGTTTCTCTTCTCGCTTCTTTTCCGTCCACTTCGACGTGTAACCAATCATTCGCTAACGCTAAGGGCGATTCACCTGTACCGCTCGGCTTATATTCTTCTAGATGCGGTAAAGTTAAAGGCAAGTCATTTTCTTTTAAAGGAACGATTTTATCATCGTCTAAGAAGACGACTGGGATTGGTTCACCCCAATATCTTTGTCTAGAAAATAACCAATCTCTTAATTTGTAAGTAATTTGTTCTTCACCTTTACCAATTTCTTTTAAATATTTATTTAAAATTATCTTCGATTCCACGATATTTTTCCCATTAATTAAAGGCGAGTTAATATGTTTTGCATCATCTATCATCGCTTGTTTAGAAATATCACCTTCTAAAACTTGTTTCATCTCGATGTGATGAGCTTTAGCGAAAGCATAATCTCTTTCATCGTGAGCGGGCACAGCCATGACCGCCCCTTCGCCATAATTTGCAAGAACGTAATCAGCGATGTAAATTGGAACTTTTTCTTCGTTGATTGGATTGATGGCATAAGCCCCAATGAATACACCAGTCTTTTCTTTATTTAAATCAGTTCTTTCTAAATCAGATTTTGAAGCAATTTTGTTAAGATAGTCTTCGACGTCTTTTTCTTTTTCTTTCGAAGTTATTTGTTTCACTAAGGGGTGTTCTGGTGCTAAGCAACAATAAGTGCAACCATAAAGTGTATCAACTCTCGTCGTAAAGATGTTGAAAGATAAATCTGTTCCATCAATTTTAAAATTGACACGTGTTCCAATCGACTTACCGATCCAATTCTTTTGCATTTCTAAAGTCGAATGCGGCCAATCAAGCGTCGCTAAATCTTCTTCTAAGCGATCAGCGTAAGCGGTAATTTTTAGCATCCACTGACGCATCGCTTTCCTTACGACTGGAAAGCCACCTACTTCCGATTTACCATCGATCACTTCTTCGTTTGCGAGCACTGTACCTAAAGCTGGACAGAAATTGACTGGTTGATAGGAAATGTAGGCTAGATTATCTTTCAATAAAAGTAAGAATATCCACTGCGTCCACTTGACATAATCTTCATCAATCGTGGCAATCTCTTTACTCCAATCGTAAGAAAATCCAGCTTTCTTTAATTGAGTTTTAAATCTTTCGATATTTGCTCTGGTAAATTCTTCTGGATGATGATTTGTTTTAATAGCATATTGTTCAGCGGGTAAGCCAAAAGCATCCCATCCGATGGGATGAAGGACGTTATAGCCTCTTAATCTTTGCATTCTTGCCATGATGTCCGTCGCTGTATAATTTTCAAAATGGCCGACGTGTAAGCCTTCCCCACTTGGATAAGGGAACATATCTAAGACGTAAAATTTGGGTTTAGAAAAATCGTAAACATCACATTCAAATGTATGATGTTCTTCCCAATATTTTTGCCATTTAGCTTCTATTTTTTTATGATCGTAACCCATAAATAATCACTTCTTTCTATTTTCCAATGGCTTTATTATACGCACGCAAATAGAGTTTTGCATACTTTTTCCACGAATTGTTCGTTTTCATACCATTACGAATTAACCTTTTAAATAGCCATTTATTATCGTAGTAGATATCTAAAGCTTGATGTAAGGATTGTAAGAAACTAGAAGCGTCGAAGTTGATGAAATTAAATCCGTTCGCTTTATCGTGATTGATGCCGTCATATGCTACGATAGAATCAATTAAACCACCTGTCGCTCTTACGATAGGAATCGAACCATATCTTAAAGCGATGAGTTGACTTGTCCCACACGGTTCAAATAAAGAAGGCACTAAAGTGAAATCGCTTCCAGCGTAGATTAGATGCGCGAGTCTTTCATCGTAACCGATGATGACTTTGATGTTATTAGGGAAATTATTCATGTAATTAGAAGCGTATAGTTCCAGTTCTTTTTCCCCGCTTCCCATGATGACAATATTTGCCCCACGATTCACTAAATCATTTAAGGAAGCAAAAATTAAACCTAGACCTTTTTGCCAAGTAAAGCGCGAGACGAAACCGATCAACGGTTTACTTTCATCGCTTAAACCTAATTCTTCTAAGACGATCTTTTTATTGGAAAGTTTGCCCTTGCTATAATTTTCGATGGAATAATGTTTAGCGTAAATATCTTTTTCTGGATCGTAATAATTCGTATCAATTCCATTCGCGATGCCGATGAAATAATCTTTTTTCTCTTTGAGCAATTCTTGAAAGCCCATTCCATGTTCTGGACTTAATAATTCATCGCGGTAAGTTTTTGAAACGGTCGTGACGATATCGCTATAACATATCGCCGCTTTCAAAGTGGAAACCATCCCTTTAAATTCTAATCTTCCATCATCGAAATAAACTCGGTCTAGTTCATAAATTTCTTCTAACGCGCGTACATCGAATAAGCCTTGGTAAGCAGGATTATGGATAGTAAGAACAAATTTCGTCTTACTAAAATTATTGTTATAATTTTCTTCTTCCTTGGCTAAGAAAGGTAAAAGTCCAGCGTGCCAGTCATGAAGATGAACGATTTTAGCTTTATTATTTTTAAAACTCGCTAGTAAATCTAAAGAAGCGTAAGTAAAGAAAGCGAAACGTTCGATATCATCGTGATAAGAATAGATACCATGGTCACGCATGAAGTAACGATCAGAACGAATAAAATAATAATTTACCCCTTCTAAATTTACTTTATAAACTTCGCACGCTTCCCTACGCCAAGCGATGTTGACAAAAAATTCACGGAACGGTTTCTTCTTTAAAATATCATCTTCTTTAATATATTGCATGCCTTTATATAAAGGCATAATGATGCTAACTTCGTGTAACTTAGCAAGTTCTTTCGCTAATCCAAAAACGACTTCACCCATCCCTCCAGTTTTCATAAATGGGGCGGCTTCGGAAGAAATCATTGCTATATGCATAAAAATAATACTCCTTAATTCGACTTGTTGATGTAAAGGGGATGCTCCTCATCACCGATGAGGCAGCTTCCTTCTTTGATGATGACCCCTCGTTCGATGACGGCATGCTTAATTGTAGCATTTTTTCCGATGATAGCTTCGGAAAAAATTAAAGTTTCATCCACTTCCGCTCCTTCTTCGACACTGACGTTTCTAGAAAGGATAGAAGAATGCACTTTTCCCGCGATGACGCTACCATTTGCGACGAAGGAATTAGTGACTTCGCTTCCTTCGCAAATTTTGCTTGGTGGCGTATCGTGGGTCCTTGTATAAATTGGCCAATTAGAATTAAATAAGTCTTTACGTTTTTGATAAGAAAGTAATTTTAAAGAAGTATCGACGTAATCTTTAAACGTCAAGATAGCTTGAACGGATCCTAAAAAAGGATAAGCCTTAATTTTCCCTTTCTTCGTCTCGATAGCGATTTTAATCGCTTCTTTAAATGAGATACCTTTTCCTTCATGTTCTAAAATCTTTAACAAGAATTCGTAATTGAAGATGTAAGATTCAATATCCGCGTAGACGTGGTCTTTACTTAGATCATTTTCTTTCATCTCACTTACGACACCGCTCCTAGTAAATTTAATTAAAGTGATGCTTTTCAATTCTTTTCCTCTTTGGCTTTCTTTGTAGATGATAGTCACATCATTTTTATTCTCTTCATGGAATTTTAAAGCATCGCGGTAATCAAGTCTTATAAGATAATGACAACTTGCGATGACGACGTATTGAGGTTTAGCTCTTTCTAACACCCAAGCATTAAGCTTCAGATTAGAAATATCCGTATTGTAATTTTCATTTAAAATTCCTCTTTCATCATAAAGAGTGTAAAGAAAACCGGTCTTCGTATTCTTATTCCAAGATTGGTTATTACCGAGGTGCATGCTAATGTTTTGGGGATTATTTCGTACTAAGATTCCCATCTTATCGATATCGGAATTAGAAAAATTTGATAAGGTGAAATCTAAGAAAGTATAACGCCCTAAAAAGGGAATGATAGGAAAGCTGCGTTCGTCCTTAAATTCTTCAATTTCAGGGCTTGAATGCGTATTGCATAATGCTAAGACACGATACATTATTCATCTTCCCCCTCTCCACTATAGAGGATAATTTGTTTCCTCTCAGCATTGATAATTTTATTTTCTTCGATGCGAGTATGAGGAGCGATGATAGCGTCATAAATTTTTGCTCCTTTTGCGATGCTCACATCATTCATGATGATGCAGCGATTGACGCTCGCACCTTTTTCGATTAACACTTCGTTAGAGACGACGCTATTAATTACTTCACCTAGGACGATCGCCCCTTGATTAATTAAAGAATGGGAAACTTTCGCACTCTTACCAATATAAGCCGGGAAAGAGTGCGTATCTTCGGTGTAGATATGTCTTACTAAATCATTTTCGCTTTTAGCGAATTCGTGCATTTCATCGATTATATCCATGTTGGATTGATGTAAGCTCGCTAATGTACCTACATCACGCCAATAACCATTAAAGACGTAAGTGTAAACACGATATTTATTTTTTAACATGTAAGGGATGATATCTTTACCAAAATCGTGCGTCGAAAATTCATCTAAATGATCTTTAATCAAAATTTCTTTTAAGACGTCGTATTTAAAGATGTAAATTCCCATGCTCGCTAAAGTAGATTTAGGAACTTTGGGTTTCTCTTCAAAATCTAAAACTTTTCCTTGTTCATCGGAGGTGATGATGCCGAATCTAGAAGCATCTTCTAGACTAACTTCGATGCTAGAAATAGTTACGTCCGCGCGACGTAATTTATGGAAATTAAGTAAGTCGACATAAATCATTTTATAGATGTGATCACCTGATAAAATTAAAACGTGCGACGGTTTAAGTTCATCAAGATAATCTAAGTTTTGATAGATGGCGTCCGCCGTACCAAAAAACCAGCTCGCACCTTCTTCCGTCTGTCTAGGAGAAAGGACGTTAGAGACACTTCTACAACCATTTAAACCCCACTTTTCACCGTTACCGATGTAGGCATTTAAAGCAATCGATTCATATTGGGTGATGGTCGAAACATTATCTAATCCAGAATTGGCAAGATTCGACAGAGGAAAATCGATGATACGATAACGCGCTGCGAATGAAATAGCGGGCTTTGCCATCTTCTTCGTTAAAGACGCAAGCCGCGTTCCTTTCCCACCGGCAAGGATGAAACTAACGACATCTTTGGCCATCCTACACTCCTTCTTTCCAAAACGTTTTTAAATCTAGTTTTATTATAAAATAATACTTCTTCATTTGTATAGATTTTTCATTTGCTTTATAATTTTAAAAGTTAATTATGAGGAAAGAAAAAGCAAAAAATATTACCAAATTAAAAATATCATCGCTCAAAAGCGCTCTTATATTTGTTGGGGTAATCACGCTCGTCGCTATCGGCTTATATTTTATCAATCCGCCCAGTTGGCCACCTTCCATCTTACAATACGTCGTCATCGCTATTTGGCTTGCGTTATCAATTTTTCTTACGATCGTCGCCATCAAAATGAATTATTACACCTACAACCGTTACGAACTCGTAAGACATATCTTCACTAAAGAATACGTCATCAAATATAAAGACGTCCTTTACATCGATGTCGAGTGGTCTAAAAAACATAGTTCTTTACTCATCTTCACAAGTCTTGGTCACGAAAGATATCTTCCTTTCGATAAAGAAAGAAAAATCTTAGATTTAATGCAAGAAAGATG
This sequence comes from uncultured Bacilli bacterium, assembly GCA_944363535.1. Classification (GTDB taxonomy): domain Bacteria; phylum Bacillota_I; class Bacilli_A; order RFN20; family CAG-826; genus CALVUG01. The sequence continues at coordinate 11,499 of CALVUG010000001.1, read as the reverse complement.
TAAGCATCTCATTTCAAAAGAAGAATATTTAGCAAAGTTTCCAAACGCAAAAATTAAATAAATTACAATTTGAAAATATATTATATTTTCATTTATTAAAATTAGACACAAAAAAATATTTAAATATTTTTCATTTACTTAAACATTGAAATTTGTTATACTTTTAACTTGCAAGGAGAAAAAAGAATATGTCAAGAATTTGTCCTTTAACTGGTAAAGCCCCCTTAAGCGGGAATAAAAGATCTCACTCATTACGCGCTTCAAGACGCGTCTTTAATCCTAACTTACAAAAATGTCGTGTCGAAATCGATGGAAAGATTGTCACTCTCCGTCTATCCGCAAGAGCGCGTAGGACTTTAGCGAAACAAGTTCGCTAAGTGTGCAAAACTTCCTTTCTAGAAAATAACGGTCTAGCCCCCTGGACCGTTATTTTTTATACTGTTAAGACAAGAATTAATATTAAGACGAATGAAAGATGATTAATTAAGATGGTGAGCCACTCCGATAACGCTAAGATGAAGACTTTGGGACGACGGTAACTAATCGTGCCATCACCGTTAACTTGTTTTTCTAATCTCGCCCAATCGCGTAATTTAGGATTGATCATGATAATTAATAAAGCGATGATGAACACTAAGGCAAGAGCGAAGACGAGGTAACCAACCCAACTTGGGAAAGTAAAAGCGAAAGGAAATTTCCAATCGATGAAATAAAAAGCGTAGAAGGCAATCGAAATGATATTTGCTAAAGTCGATAAGAAATTTAAGCCGAAGACGAGTAGATGAATTTTAACGTACCTTGTATCGATGATAGCTAAGAAAAATAGTGATAGATAAGAGATGACACCGAAGATAGCGATGACGTAAGTTAAGGTCGTATATTCAAAATAATCTTTTAAAGCAAGAATGTAACTTACGCCCATAAGAGTAAACACTAAGATGATTAAGGCACGATAAATGAACTTTCGGTCACCTTTCTTTTCTTGGTCTAATTCGAATGGAAAATGACGGAAAAATGAAAACTTATCCCCGTATTCATCTTTAAAAGAACGGATATTGACAAGATAGATGATAAGAAATAAAACGAAGGTAGCAAGATAGCAACCTAAAGCGACGAAAGGATACATTAGTAGTCTAAAGATTCTAACCTTTCTTTTAGATCATCGTGACCAAATAGATAAGAACCCGCTACTAAAATATCCGCCCCATTCGCTCGAGCGTAATAACCAGTAGCGTGGTTAACGCCACCATCGACTTCAATCTTGAAGGAAAGATGATCTTTTTCTCGATAATAACGAAGTAAGGCAATCTTACTATAAGCTTCGCTTAAAAATTCTTGGCCACCGAAACCTGGTTCGACGCTCATGACGAGCACTAGATCGACGAGAGGCAAGTAAGGAAGTAAATCTTCCACCGCTGTCTTAGGGCGTAAGGAAATACCAACTTTTAAGCCGAGGCTACGCATGTAGGCGATAAGTTCTTTTCCTTCTTCAACACTCGATAAGGCTTCGACGTGGAAGGTGATAAGATGCGCTCCAGCTTCTTTAAAAGGTAAGATGAATTTTCTAGGATTAGAAATCATAAGATGCACATCATTAAAAAAATAATGTTTCTTTTCGACGGCTTTAAGTAAAGGAATACCGAAGGAAATATTATCGACGAAATGCCCATCCATAACATCGAAGTGGAGCCAATTGACACCTAATTCATGCATTTTATTAAGTTCATCTTCTAAATGCAAAAAATCTGCGCTTAATAACGATGGAGCGACAATTATTTTTTCTTTAGCCATAACTATTTCCTTCTTTCTATTTAATAGTAACAAAAATTTAATAAATTATTAATCTTCACTTTTAAAACCAAAAAGTCTTTCTAAAATCGTCTTTTTCTTTTTCACTTGTTTAGCGTCCACCACTTTTTGAATATCATCGTGCATCTCTTGCACGCTAGAGTAACGTTCGTAAGGATTTTTTCTCGTCGCTTTCAAGATGATGCGTTCGAGCGATTTATTCGCATTCGGTAAATATTTATGTAAGCTTGGAAAAGCTTTACGCACATGCGCTAAAGCGGTATCGTACTTCGTCGCTTCTTCGAAAGGAAATTTAGAAGTCATAAGTTCAAAAAATAAAACGCCTAAAGCATAAATGTCGCTTTGCTTGGATGGCCTAATACCCTTAGAAAGTTCAGGCGCAAGATAATGGACGCTACCAGCAATTGTCTTATCTTTCTTTTGACTTTCTTTTTCTCTTCCGATGATTGCTAGACCAAAATCTGCTAACTTAACTGTTCCATCCGGTTCTAAAAAGACGTTCGTCGATTTGATATCGCAGTGTAATACCCCTCTAGAATGAGCGTGTTCGACCGCACTTGTTAATTGGAGCATAATGTCACAAACTTCGTCTTGTGGTAAAGCTCCTCTAAAATCTAAAACATCACGCAATGTTTGTCCTTTAATATATTCGTTAATAATATAAGGTAAGCCTTCGTAAGTTCCCGTATTCAATAAGAGAACAATATTTGGATGATTTAAAGCCGCAACTGCTCTTGCTTCATGTTCAAAGCGCGCAATATTAGCTTTATTCGCTACTTCTTCTTTTAAAATTTTAAAAGCGACAACTTTGCGCGTGATGATGTCATTAGCCTCATAAACTTCCGCCATGCCACCGCTACCTATGCGGGCATTGATGCGATAACGTTCATCAATTAATTGCCCAAGCTTTATCATCGTTTACTCTCCCAAAGAGCAACGGCGATATTATCGCTTCCACCATTAGCGTTCGCAACGCTAATAAGCGATTCACATTTAGCGGAAGTAGAGTCATCAGTCATTAAAATCGCTAAAGTTTCTTTTTCGCTCACTTGGTTATATAAGCCATCACTACACAGCAAAATAGTTTCTCCATTATAAGAAACTCTTTCAATTTCAACACTTATTGAAGGATAAATTCCTAATGCATTCGTAAGAATATTTTTTTGTGGATGATTTTTTGATTCTTCTTTAGAAATACGCCCAGACTTTACTAAGTAGTTAACGTAAGATTGATCATCGGTTAAAGGTACGAGTTTTTCATCTTTTAACATGTAGCAACGTGAATCACCAACATTAGCGATGTAAAGATGTTCATGATGGATGAGGCAAGCGACGATCGTCGTCGCCATATCTTTATATAAACTATTTGTATTGGCCATCCTAAAGATGTAATCGTTAATTTTAGAAATGTTATGGATGAAAAATCTTCTAATCGCGTAAGGAAAACGGAACGGATGATGTTTTAAAAAAGCTTCCATCAGTTGTTCACTCGCCACCTTAGAAGCATACGCTCCTTGGTTGTGACCGCCTAAACCATCGCTAACGATAAGTAAGATATCCCCATAAGCATTCGCTCCGACTTTAGCTTGGTCTTCGTTCGTAAGACGCACCTTACCTAAATCGGTAAGAAAAGCATAATTTCCAATGTATCTAGCGTTCTTTTTCATCCTCATTTAACCTTTGCTCTAAGTTGGCCACAAGCCGCGTCGATATCGCGGCCAAATTCTTTTCTTATTGTACAAGTAATTTTACGTTTATTTAAGTAATTTAAAAAATTTTTAATGCTAACTTCGTCACTTCTTTCATAAGGCTTTTCTTGAATAGGATTGTAAGGGATAAGATTAACGTAACAATTTAAGCCATGAAGAAGGTTAGCAAGTTGAGTAGCGTGGATTTCTTGATCGTTCACGTCTTTAATTAAAATGTATTCAAATGTTAATCTTCGATTAGTGGCTCCCACATAATCTTTACAAGCCTTAATTAAATCTTCGATTGGATAAGCCTTGTTAACAGGCATGAGCCTATTTCTAATTTCATCATTTGGCGCATGCAAAGAAATTGCTAAATTAACTTGTAAACCTAATTTTGAAAATTCATAAATTTTAGGAATGATACCGCAAGTGGAAACGGTAATATGTCTTGCTCCAATTGCAAATCCAAAAGGCGAATTGATAATATGAATAAAATCGACGACATTTTCGTAATTATCAAACGGTTCCCCTGTCCCCATGATGACGACGTGAGTGATTCTATCCCCTTTTCCTTCTTCTTCTAAAATTTTATTCAATAAAATGATTTGTCCAACCATCTCCGCTGCCGTCAAATTTCTTTTTTTCTTCAGCATCCCTGAAGCACAAAAAGCGCAGTTCATATTGCAGCCCACTTGGCTAGAAATGCAAGCGGCTGTGCCGTATCGATAACGCATGATGACAGCTTCAACTTTTTCTTCATCGCTTAAGCTTGCTAAAATTTTAATCGTTCCATCCTTAGCGACACTTTTTAAAAATATAGACGGGATATCTAAACAAAAATCCTTTTTTAAGACGTCGATAAACGATTTTGAAATATCGCTCATCTTATCAAAATCTAATGTTCTTTTCTCATAAATCCAACGATAAATCTGTTTCGCACGATATGCTTTTTGACCGTATTCATTAACGAGCAATTTTTCTAATTTATCCAAGGAATAATCTAAGATATTAATCATGTCTTTTTTCTCTTTTTAATTTAGCAAAATAAAAGCACGTATCAAATTTATCATAAGGAAAATACTCTTTTTCTAATTCAAGTTTAAATTCTTCATGCTTCGCTAAGAATTCTTTGATGAGCCCACTACTTTCTTTCTTCGATAAAGTCGGAACAAAGTAGACAAGATAACCATCTTCCATGACGAAGTTCGCTAATTCTTCTAATAAATTTATTTGATTAGCAATCAAAGCATCTAAATTTTCTTTCTTGAAATGCAAAAGATAATCAGGTTGTGACCTAATCGCATCGAAATTCGAAGAATAAGGAATAGCGAAGACGTAAGGATAAACATCATGAAGATGAGCGATTAAAGTTGAAGGATTAGAAGCGAATAGATGCACGTTATCAAGTTTATTAAGTTTGATAATACGCAATAATTCCATACGATTTTCTAAAGATGGAACCGCAAGTTCGATATGTAAATTTTCTTTTTTATAAAGAGCAGAAAAACTGCCGAATAAAGTCGAAAAGTCTTGAGCGTAAATTAAAGCATCTAAAACTTTAGGTAAATTGAGTTGATTTAACATATCAGAAATTGCAAGTTTTTGAGTAAAAACATCAAAGTTTCTTAAAAATTCATTTTTTCTTAAAGGTGCTTTTCCATCGTAAATGACGACGTTATCTATCCCTTCGTAACGATGGAAATTTTCATTTTTCACTACTTCGTCAACGTTCGTGTAGTTAAGATTAACAAAACAAGCAATCTTTTGCGATTTTTGATTAGCCTTCAAAATTTTTAAAGTTTTGGCGTGACCGTAATGTTTTTGCCACATTTTGACGAGCCAAATCGGTGTATTGAAACGATAAGCTTTAAAATCGATTGAAAGAGGTGAACTATTATTAGGAATAAGAGATGAACTATCTTTAATATTTTCAAAAAAATTAATAATCGAGCCATCATCCAAAGAAGAATGAAATTCTTCTTTAAAGGTTAAAATGAATTTTAAAATTTCATCACGTTTGACTCTTTTTGCAAATAAATTGTTCGCAAGGCCTAGAAGAAGAGCAAAATATAAATCATCTTTTTCCAAATTTGGAAAATGAATTGATATAAGTAAATCAAACACAAGATGATGTCTTAATTCGCACCCCACTAATGCAGAGATGATTGAACGATTAATGTTTTGATGATCGATAATTATTTTTTTAATGGCTGCTTGAAAATGAGTGTCATTAGTTATGATATCTTTTAAGACGACATGAGCTAAAGCAAGTTCTTCCATAAATTATTACCTGCTTTGCATTATAAGAAATTATCGTTAAAAAAGATAGCAAAAAGAAAATATTTTTCTTTAAAACAATAAAATAGGATAAATATTACAAGTCTATTTGCGTAGCCGCACCGTAATTATAAGGTGTAACTTTCATCTCGGCATTGAAATTAGGACCGAACGTTCCATCATTATAATATTCTTTAAAAGTCGCGTAATGATCATCCGTATAGACGACGATAGGATAAGTATCATTATAATCTCTAAAACCACTCGTCCAGCAGACAAGTCTTCCTACGCCTCTACTACCTTCTTCGTAATATGCAGCTTCTAAAGCAATATCTAATTCATAGTAAACGAGTTCACCAAATTCATTTAAATTATAAGGCACAGCAGTAGCATAACCATCCTTGCGACTAAATCTTTGGGCAAGTCTTGCTTTATCACCCATAACTTGCTTCGCAAGTGATGCATCACCATCCATGTAATAATTACATGGATAACTACCAAAAGCGATAAAATATGCCGCAACTTCGACTGGATCAGTGTAAGCATACGTATCATTTCTACCTGATTGATAAGCATCTTCTAAAGTATCGCACACTAATTCTTTTCTTTCATTTATAGTATAGCCACCTATTCCATCGTAAGTGACATCGATTGGAACGGAGACACTAGTTTTACCAGGCACTAATGCAGGGCGCGTACATACCGTTGGGGCTAAGCGATACTCACCGCTTACAATTTCATAACCGGTAGAAGGACCATAACCTTCTTTATAATTAATGGAAATGTATTGTATATCTAATTTAGAACGACCAGTTTCAACGCTGAAAAAATAGTTAGTATTTCCATCTAAATTAAATGAGCTTTCGCGATATGAAGTAGAAGCATTTAACGTTAAAGTATTATTCATGCCTCTATCTTTGCCATAGCGAATATAAGCTTCACTATTAGTTCTATATCTAATCGTAATTGAAGTCATATTAGGCATCGCTTCTTCATTGTAGAAAGCACCTGGCAAAGTTAAAGGTGGATTAAGCCAAAAATCTTCGTATTGAGAAAGTAAAGTCATGAAGCCACTACTTAGATAAACAGCACGGTAATAGCCAAAATCGACATAATTATAACTCTCACCACCATAATTTCCGGTATCGTATTTTCCGACGTAAGGTGCGTTATAACTATCTAACATAAGAGTTTCGATATTTCCGCCTCCGCTGCCACTTGAAGAAACAGTTACTTGAATGTCGACATATACATTTTCATTTCCATTCGCTTTGACGCGGAAAACGTCAGAACCTTCAATATCAAAAGAAGTTATATTTATTCTATGCGAAACATTATCAACTGAAATAGAAGAACACATATCACCTTCTAATCTATTGACACTAAAATCAATATTTGCCGCATTTTGCGGTAAAACGTTCGTAGTTAACGTCACACTTTCATTAAATTCCATTTCAATATTTGTCGAAGAAATTTCGATATCTTTAACTGTTTCAGTTCTTTCTTCACCGATGACAATTTGATCAGGAGAAGAGATTAAAAATTCTAAAAATTCGTAACCACTTCTTGATTCGTAGGCTTGTATAGGAGCGTAGACGTCAATCATCGCTCCATTAGAATTAGCTATCTTTTCGATGATGGAAGAATTATCAATCGAATTCAAATATAAAGTGATACTTTCCCCACTTGGAAAATTTAAGATTTGTTCGCGTTCATTAAAGTCAACAGGTCCCTGTTCATATCGTAAATTGTAAGCGACGCTATAGATTGGACCATGTTCATAAAGCGTAAAATAAGCACTTTCCGTCTCGTAAGTTCCACTTCCAAAATCGAACGAAGTTAATTCGTAAGGAACGACAGGAGAAGAATTGACGTAATAATCTAGATTATGCTCATTAACGTCCATCTTGAGCAAACCATAATTACGATAAGCTCCCCCTTCAATCGTTAAGACGTTACCGACCTCGTAAGTAGATGGTAAATTATCGATGGCAATCGCTCCTTTTTCTCCACTTTCATCAGTGGATTGTAAGAAAGCACGTCTAGAACCATCGTTTAAAGTATGAATATCGCTTATCGTCCCCCAAGTCTTATAAGAATTAGAAGCATTTGCGTTTACTTCCTTAGCGATTTCAGCTAAAGAAGTATAAGAAGAATCATTAAAATAACGCGAACAATCCACTTCTTCATTTGGATCAGTTGAATTCGCTATCGCACCAAATGGAATGAAGGCTAAAGATAGCCCGATTGAGGGCACTAAAAGCAAAGTTAATAAAGTTTGAAATTTATTCATCGTCGTCTAACACTCCTTCAAAGACATTACCTTCATAAATTTCATCATCGTCATTTTCTTCTTCTAACATCGCTTCATCTTTGATTTCAACTTGGATGTTATCTTTCATAAATAAAGGGAATTCTTCGTTACGATGGAAATGCGTATGATGTTCATTAAAATAATGAAATTCGATGCGATAATTAATGATAAGATGTTTTATTTCATCACTTAATATTTTAGCGGCTTGTTCTTCGAAAGGATGATATTTATCAGGTAGAAATACTCTTATCACCCCATACCAAGAAGTTTGTTCGATACCTTCATGATAAATTTGCGCGTTAGGAGCGTAAAAATTAATTTCATCAGGACTAGTTTCAAAAACGTTGGCAAGAGGTCTTGTCAAAATTTTAGATAAATCACCAACAAGATATTGGTCTAAACCGATAAATTCAATTAAGATCATGTGTGAATTCTCCTTCAATCTATTTAAGTCAAGGTGCATTAATTATAATGCATCCACGTCTAAAAACGCTACGACTTTTCTTCTATTTTTTAGCTTTTCTAAGAATTCTACTAACGTAGGCTTAACTTTAGAAAAATCTTTATATTTGATGATGAGACTAACTCTAAATCTTCCGTTGATGAAAAGCGGTTCTTCACTTTCATCGAACGTGACGATAGCCTTAGCGTCTAACTCCTCTTCTAACATTTCTTTTAACTTCATAGCGACGCTATAAAGATCATCTTTCGTCTCCATTTCGATGTAAAGTGCACTTTGAAAATAGAAAGGTGGATTATTCATCACTTTACGCACTTTCATCTCTTGGACGTAAAATTTATCGTAATCTTGTCTAGCCCCACAGCTAATGGCGTAATGATTTGGATTATAAGTTTGAATAACTGCTTCACCTGAGAGTTTACTTCTACCAGCTCTACCGATAGCTTGCATCACTAATTCGAAACAAGATTCAGCGGAACGATAAGATGAAAAAGCTAGACCAATATCCGCATTGATGACACCCACTAAAGTAACTTTTGCAAAATCGTGACCTTTCGCTACCATTTGAGTGCCAATTAAAATGTCAGCTTTTTCTTCAAAAAATTCTTTTAATATTTTTGAGACGTTACCTCTTTTCGTAGCGACGTCTTTATCTAATCTTAACGTTCTTACGTTAGGAAATAATTTTTTCACTTCTTCTTCTAATCTTTCCGTGCCAAAGCCTAAGACGGAAAGGTGATCATAACCACAATCAGGACAATAATCAATTTTTTCTTCGACGTAACCACAATGATGACATTTGAGCATTTGATCTAAAGTGTGATAGACCAAAGGAATATGACAGTTCGGACAGACGAAGACGTGTCCACACCTACGACATTCGATGCGCGAAGCAAAACCACGACGATTTAACAATAAGATGACTTGTTCACGCCTCGCTAAAGTTTGGCTAATTTTATTTCTAAGCACTTTTGAAAGAATAACAGATTTATGATCGTAGACGTAAGGATCACTTGAATCGACGATGGTCGTCTTCGGTAAATTAATGTGATTGATACGATGCTTTAAGACGAGGAGATGATAAACTTTACGATACGCTCTTGCAAAAGATTCTAAAGAAGGTGTCGCACTTCCTAATAAGACTTTCGCCCCATTTCTTCTCGCTCGCATTATGGCGACGTCTCTAGCGTGATAGAAAGGTAAACTATCTTGTTTATAAGATTCGACGTGTTCTTCATCTAAGATGATGAGACCTAAATTTTTTAAAGGAGCGAATATAGCGGACCTTGCCCCGACGACGATACGCGCTTCTCCGCTAGCGATATGTCGATATTCATCATATTTTTCTGCTTCGCTTAAATCGCTATGTAAGATAGCAACATTTTTTGCAAAACGCTTTTTAAAATAAGAGACCATCAAAGGTGTAAGAGATATTTCTGGCACTAAAAAGAGGACACTTTTACCGTGATCTAAATAATATTTAGCTAGGTGAAGATAAACTTCAGTTTTACCAGAACCCGTCACCCCGTAAAGTAGATAAGTCATATCTTTAGAATTTAAAAATTCATCGACCACTAATTTTTGTTCTTCATTTAAAAGGTGCGGCTTATCTTGAACAGAAAATATTTCATCTTTCGCCAGCCTTAATTCTTCTTTCGAAAATTTTTCAATCTTCCCTAACTTAATTAACGTATTGACGATGGAAAGATGGTTCATCAAATCGCGCATTTTAATCTCTTTTTCTCTAGCGATTAGACGATAAATTTCTTTTTGTTTAGCACTTAAGTTATCTTCGCTTTTATCGATGACATGCACGTAAGTGGCGTAATGAATTTTAGGCTTTTTAAGCGCACTTTTCTTCGGTTTCAAAGAAGGTGGAAGCATAGCTTGCAAGACACTTATCAAAGGAGAAACGTAATAATCTTTTATTTCGTAGGCTAAAGATAAAAGTTCTTCGCTTAATAAAGGCTTAACATCGATTACTTCATCGATATTTTTCATGATAAAATTCGAATTCTTATTGATTTCTTCTTCGCTTAAATTCGTCTTTTTTAAATTTGTGACATATCCCACTACTTTTGCGTTATTAAAAGTAACAATTACTCTGACCCCTATCGATTTAATAGCGTCATCTTTATCAAGATAAGAAAAAGTTCGATCCAAGGCCAAGGCTTTACGTTCGATTAATATTTCAGCAATTTGCATCTTAAAAATTTAAAAATTATTTGACAATCTCAGCGGCGAGTTTAGATTTGATAATATTTTTAACTTCTTCCGCTGCGCGGTCAACATCATCATTTAAAACGACGTAACGATAATTATATTTTAAATTCATTTCACGTTTAGCTTTCGCAAGTCTTTCTTCGATATTAGTCGCTCTTTCGTTACGACGCGAATGAATTCTTTTTTCTAAATCTTCTAAAGAAGGTGGCATTAAAAAGATAGAAATAACGTCGCTTCCTTGACATTTTTCCATGACTTGTTTTGCCCCTTCAACTTCAATTTCTAAAATGACGTTTTTACCTTCGTCACGTAGTTTTTCCACGGGGGCTTTAGGTGTGCCATAATAATGTCCGACAAATTCCGCCCATTCGAGCAATTCATCATGTGCGATTAAGTCTTTAAATTTCGCTTCGCTCACGTAATAATAATCGACCCCTTCTTTTTCTAAAGGGCGCGGATTTCTTGTCGTACAAGAGATAGAAAAAGCGAGATTTAGGCTCTTATCTTCCATGACTTTTTTTCTAATGGTGCCTTTGCCGACTCCACTAGGGCCACTGAGGATGATGAGTAAACCACGCTTCGCTTCCATAATTATTAAAGTAATAATAGTCTTCTAAATTATAAAAGTCAATGACGCACTTGCGCACTGATACCGTTAGTTATTTGTAGGTAACAATTAAAAATAGAAAGTCTTACAATGTTAATTGGTCAGACAAAGGAGACTT